>JAZOOW010000036.1:0-4865 GCA_045655145.1 Eubacteriales bacterium
GTAATGCGGTCGCCAAACCATTTACTATTATACTTGGAGGTTTAATTGTTTTCAATCTCTCTGCTTGTAGCTCGTCTTTTTATTGTTGCTGAAGCCGTTTCCCGCCCCCGGTAGAACCGGGGGTTGTCTTGTTGACACAAAGCAAAGCCGATGGCACGTGTGTGCCATCGGCTTTCAGTTTTCCTTTGGAATACAGCGACGATACTTCTCATCCGCAAGGTTGATGACCAGATGGCCTGCCTTTTTGGCCATCCGCACGGTCTGTGCCGCACCGCTGATCGGGCGGAGAAGATAGGCAATACAGGCATCGGACTCCGCAACGAGGGCGGCGTTGCGATCCCGCATGACATGCGGATCATAGGCATCACGGATGTAACGGTAGCCGTCGGACGCATTTTGCAGGTCGCGGTATGTACAGATCTCCTCCTCCGACCAGCTACGGCACTGATCGCGGCAGGGGAGGATCAGATACAAATGCACATCGGGATGCCGCTGCCGAAACAAAAGGACACGGGAGGCCGCCAGCGTATCAAAGCCGATGGCACCGCCTGCGTAAAAATCACGGCAGCCCATGCCGTAAACAGCGGCAATGGCGGCATCCGTTTCCCGCACGAGAAGCGGCTGCTCCGCAGGAGAGATCTGTCGGTGCCCCGTAAAGCAACAGGCGTGTATATGCACATAGATCCCCCCTTTTGTCATGTCTTTACTGTCAGTATAGCATATTTGGGGGAAAAATCAAAGCCCATTTTCACTTTTTTTCTCAATTCCCTGCTTCTTTTTCCGAGGAGGGAACAGGCCTCTCTCACCCCTTTTTTTGTCGGGGAGAAGTGTCATGAGATAGTGCACGTCCTCATCACGTACCGTGCCGAATATACGCAAAAATACAAGGAAAAGCAAGGCTCCCAGAACAAGATGCAGCACAAGCGACGCGGCCGTGCCGGCTGTGGGCAAGAGGATCCCCACAACAGCCGTGGCACCGATCGCCGAAACAAGCGGCAGAAGCAGAAAACGGAAAAGCGAGATGCGGAAGGGCACCGCGCGCAAAAGCCGAAGGATGCTGAGCGTAAAATTGAAAAGCTCGGCAAGCGCGATGACCAGCACATAGCCCACCGCCCCGAAGCGCGGCAAAAGCAAAAGCACAAGCAGAATGGAGAGCACCGCATCGGCAATGTTCACCCACATGGAATAGACCTGGAAGCCGAGCCCCTTTAAGATCGCGTCGGTCACGCTGTCAAGATACATCAGCACAACGGTTGGCGCAAGCAGGCGAATAAAGCGACCGGCCTCGGCATTCGCATATAAAAGCCGGCCAAGCTCGGACGAGGAGGCGATCAGAAGTCCGGCACAGGCAACCGAAAATACCAGTGTGGCAGACAGAGCGCGTTCGGTCATATAGCGGATACGCTTTCGCTCCCCGCGCACGGCACTTTCTGCCATCTCCGGCACAAGAAGACCTGCAAAGGCGGTGGGAATGGCGGCAGGATACAAAATGAGTGGAAGTGCCATGCTGTGCAGGACACCGTAGGAGGCGAGGGCATCTCCCCGTCCAAGCCCCGAGGCCGCAAGCGAGATGGGAATGAGGATATGCTCCACCATCAGAAGCCCCGAGCGCATATAGGCGGAGGTGGCAAGAGGGAGCGTGGTGCCGAACAGACGCCGCCATATTCCGCGGTTTGTGGGGGGGCGTGTGTCGCTAAAGTGCTTTTTACGGTCAAAAAGGTACTGCAAAAAGATAAAGAAAAAGGAGGAAAGCTCTGCCAGTGCCGAGCCGCCGACAAGGGCAAGGCAGGCGTACTCCAGTCCCGAGGGTGCGAGCGCCATTAACCCGTAGGTTGTCAAAAAAATGCGTAGCCCTTGCTCAAAAAGCTGGGTGGCGGCATTGCGCGACACACGCCGCACGGCCTGAAAATAGCCGCTGTATACCGCAGAGAGGGCAATGGGCACCAGTGCAAAGGCAAGCACGCGGAGGGAGGGAACGGTGCGTGCATCCCCCAGCCAGGAAAGGCCGATCGGTCGGGCAAACGTAAACAAAAACAAGGAAGCGGTGCCGCCAAAGCCCACCGCGTACAGGGTTGCGCGGCGCACGATGGCGCGCACATCGCCCGTTTCACCGCGGCCAAGCGCCTCGGCACACAGACGTGTTACGGCCAGGCTGACGCCGGATGTGGCAAAGGTCACGGCAAAGCCGTACACACTCATGATCAGCGAAAAAAGCCCCATGCCCTCTGCCCCCACCTTTTGGCTGACATAGGCCTCAAAGGCAAGAGAAACACTCCGCATGAGGAGCGAGGATCCCACAAGCAGGATCGCATTACGAACATAGCGACGAAATTCCGACACGGCACACCCCCAAGACATATACCGAAAGGCTCGGCTCTCTTAAATGTATGCATGCGCCTTCCGATATTATGAGTGTACAGGCCGCTTCACGCCACCTCCGATCGGGATGACGCAAAATTTTTAGATTTTTTTGAAAAAGGGGTTGCATTTTTCGGAAAGCATGGTATAATAAGGATAGAATTTATGATAAAGGATGAAGAGTGGACGCAGGTTCACTCTTCCTTTTATTGTGAGGAGGGACGCGCACACCCTGTGCAGCGGCCATCCCCACGGAAAACGGAGGATGTATTTTTGAAAAAGACCAACATTGCAACAGAGGTGGAAAATCTCCTGCGCCCCGTCGTGGAGGATGAGCTTGGCTATGCGCTGTGGGATGTCGTCTACCGCAAGGTGGGAGCAGACTGGACGCTGACCGTTACCATCGACCATGAGGACGGCATTTCCATTGAGGACTGTGAGCGCGTACACCGCCGCATCGTTCCCCTCCTTGACGAGGCCGATCCCATCCCCGACTCCTATCAGCTGGAGGTATCCTCCCCCGGCATTGAGCGCGACATCCGCACCGACGTGCACATCCGTGCCTGCCTTGGCATGGAGATCGACGTGCGTCTGTTTGCCCCCTATAACGGGAGGCGCGCGCTGACGGGCATTCTTGCCGCCTATGAGGACGGCGTGATCACCCTCCGCACCGAGGAGGGCGACGCCGCACTCGAGAGAAATGCCATCTCCCGCATGAATACAACCTATCACGAATAATATCGATTGAAAGGAAAAGCGATCACTCGCAGGACAGAGAAAAAATGAACAGCGAATTTTTTAACGCCCTCGATCTTCTCGAAAAGGAAAAGGGCATTCCGAAGGAATACATGATGGAGAAGGTCACTGCCGCCCTGACCAGCGCCTTCAAGCGCGAGCTTGGCGGAAACGACAATGTCAAGATCATCCTTGACCCGAACAAAAAGGATATGAAGGTCTACCAGCTCCTCACCGTCGTAGCCGAGGTCACCGATCCCGAGACCGAGATCACACCCGAGGAGGCCGCCGCCATCAAGGCAGACAAGGCGCGCAAGTGCAAGGCACGCAGTCTGAAGGTGGGTGCCACCATCGAGATCGAGCTGGATACCAAGAACTTCCGCCGTCTGTCTGCCCAGGCCGCCAAGCAGGTCATCATTCAGGGCATCCGTGAGGCGGAGCGCAACATCGCCATTCACGAATACGAAAACAAGCGCGAGGAGATCGTGACCGCCACCGTTGACAAGATCGACGACACCGACGGCAGCGTGATCCTCGATACCGGCACAAGCCGTGCCGTGCTCACCCGTGCCGAGCAGATCCCCGGTGAGAGCTTCCGCGTGGGTGACCGTGTAAAGGTCTACATCTCCGAGGTGCGCAGTGAGTCGCGCGGACCGCTCGTCACCCTCTCCCGCGTGCATCCCGGACTTGTCAAGCGTCTCTTTGAGCTGGAGGTTCCCGAGATCGGTGACGGCACCGTCGTCATCAAGGGCATCGCCCGTGAGGCAGGCTCCCGTACCAAGCTTGCGGTGCTGTCCCGTGACGAGAACGTGGACGCCATCGGTGCTTGCATCGGTAACCGCGGCATGCGTATTGAGGCCATCCTCAGCGAGCTCCGCGGTGAGAAGATCGATATCATTCATTACAGTGAAAATCCCGCCGAGTACGTCAGCGAGGCACTCTCCCCTGCCAAGGTCATCTCGGTCGAGGAGGACGGCGAGCGTGCATGCCGCGTTCGCGTTGCCCCCGACCAGCTTTCCCTGGCCATCGGTAAGGAGGGGCAGAACGCACGCCTTGCCGCACGCCTGACCGGCTACAAGATCGATATTAAAGCATAAAACAGAGGGAGCTCTGCCATGGCAGGAGAAAAGATGCAAAAAAAGAACCCCGAGAGACGCTGCAGCGGATGCGGTGAGCGCTTTCCGAAGCCGACGCTGATCCGTGTGGTGCGCTCCCCCGAGGGCGAGATCTCGCTCGATTTTACCGGCAAAAAATCCGGACGCGGCGCGTATATCTGCCGCTCCGCCACTTGTCTGAAGAAGGCACGGCGTGCACGCCGCCTTGAGCAGAATCTGGAGTGCACGATCCCCGATGCGGTGTACGACGCGCTGGAAGGAGAGCTGACGACCGGTGACTGAACAAAAAAGCCATGAAGAAGCACTACGCCATTTTCTCGGCTTTCTTGGGCTTTGCCGACGGGCGCAGAAGCTGATCTGCGGTACACCGATGGTTTGTACCGCCCTTGCCAAGGTGGAAAAGCCCTGCCTTGTGCTTTACAGCAGAGAGGCCTCTCCCGCCACACGCAAAAGGCTCGAAAGTAAATCCGCCTTTTACGGCGTGACCGCCCGTGCGATTCCCACAGCACCCGAGATGCTGGCGCACGCCATTGGCAAGACCGGATGTCTTGCCGCCGTTGCCGTTACCGACAGCGGCTTTGCCGAGGCATTGGAGAAAAAGCTTTCCGCCCTCACTGAGAAAACGCCCCCCCATCTCCCCAGCACGGGGAACAGAAC
>JAZOOW010000037.1:0-3891 GCA_045655145.1 Eubacteriales bacterium
TTTCAAAACTTTTTCAAATTTTTTCGGGCTTTTCTCTGTGGCCGCTCCCCAAATGAAGCTCCCTTCTCTTGGGGTGCTCCGTTAGTATACCACCTCATTTCCCTTTTGTCAAGCGGGTTTTTCAATTTTTTTGTGAAAAACGGTCATTTTTTCAGAGAAAACCGTATATCCGCCGCGAGAAGAGGCGAAGATAAAAAGAAAACGGAGTTTTTATGGTCAATCTCTTTGCTCGCACATTGATTATCTACCTGATCGTGTCCGTTGTTCTGCGCTGCATGGGAAAGCGCCAGGTCGGCGAGCTTGAGCTTTCAGACCTCGTTGCCACGCTTCTTCTCTCCGAGGTTGCCGCTCTACCGATTGCCGATCACGACATGCCGCTCTCTCACGCCATTATTCCGACCCTTTTGATCCTTTCACTGGAGATTATCCTTACCTTTTTGAAAACAAAAAGCCGTTTTCTAAAAAAGCTGATCGACAGCAAGCCAAGCATGCTCATCTATCGCGGAACGCCGCTCCCACGCGAGCTTGAACGGATGCGCATCTCCATTGAAGAACTTTTAACGGAATGCCGTGTTCAAGGATACTCTGATATCAACGATATTGCTTACGCGATTTTAGAGCAGGACGGCCAGCTCTCTATTATTCCAAAAGCAGAAAAACAGCCCCTATGCGCCGAGGACATTGGTCTTTCCCTCCCTAAAAAAGGAATGGCGCACCCCGTTGTTACAGACGGTGAGCTGCAAAAGGCCCCCATGGAGCTTCTCGGATTATCCGAGGAGTGGGTACGGGCAAAATGTCAGCAGGAGGGATACGATCTTAGTGAGGTCTTTTTAATGACTGTTGACGACACAGAAAAAGTCCGAATTTATCCAAAGGAGCAAAAGGCATGAAAGCTTTTTTGAGTGCGTGCATCCTCTTTCTTATTCTATTCGCGGGGTCGATTGCAAACGATATCCATCTTGCGCACATTGCCCGAAGCATGAAGGAGGAGGCCATTTCCCTCACAACCCAGGAGATGAACAGCGAGGGCTGTGCGAAAATTCTGGCGCAATGGGAGGAGGAGCGTTGGTTTTTCTCCCTCAGCATGCATTACAACGAGCTGGAAGCGTTGGAAACAGCCATGACCAGAGCCGAGGCGGCGCAAAAAACAAAAAGCGACAGCGATTATTACATCGCTGTCGCCGAGCTTGCCGACACGCTCTCCCGTTTGCAGGAATTAAACGCCCTCAGCCCATTTGGATTGTTTTAGGAAAACATCTCGCCGTTTTCGCAAAAAAGACCTGTGCGCACTACCGTATACCACTCTTCAGCCAAGGAGCCGCAAAGGATGCCTATCTTTTCCCGTAAATACCCGATCAAGTAATCGGGGTTGAGAAAGCTGCCACCCGTAGCCGCCAAGCGCACAGCCACGACAACCTCCCCGCACGTTGCATCATAATTGCCGCGCACACCGAGAATCGACGGACTGACATCCACATCACGCTCGCCCCCCTTGGTACGCTTGCAAACGGTGATCGGCTTTTCAGAGAGTGCCGCCACACATGCATCAGCAAGCGAGGCAGATGCTTGTGCGACATGCATGCGGATCTCATACTCCGCTGACACGACCTCCTTGAATTGGGTGGTAGGATAATAGACCTCGCTGACAGCCAGGCCTGCGGGAAGCCCCTCATTCAAGGAGGCTTTTACGCCTTCAAGATCGACCTCCGACAGAACTGCGATATCGAGAAATTCGCGAGGGCTTTGCGCCCCCACAGGGAGCGGCGCAGAAAAAACAAGGTGCGGAATGGGATGAAAGCCTTCCGTATATTTAATGGGCAATTGCGCACGCGCGATCACGCGCGTCATGGTGCGCACAAGATCAAGATGCGAAATATACTGGAGCGCACCCGTTTTTTGAAAGCAAATGCGCAAGGGACGCGGCTTGTCAAATGGCGCATTCGCCTCATTTATTTGCACCATCTGTTGTTACCTCCCAGACAATTTGCTCCGCAACCGTTACAATGCTCGGCACAGCTCGGTGTCGTCTTGCTTTCATATGCGCGTTTTCTTTCACGCAAGAGATAGGCACGGCTGACACCGCAATCGATCAGATCCCACGGAAGGATCTCATCCTCCGCAAAGCGGCGGTTTGCATAAAAGGACGGATCCACACCCGTACGGGCAAAGATGTCCATCCACTTGTCATAATCAAAATACTCGTCCCAGGAATCAAACATGACGCCCTCCTCTGCGGCAAGAGCCAGAGCCTCCGACAGACGGCGGTCGCCCCGTGCAAAGACGGCCTCAAGGCGCGACACACGCGCATCATGGTAGTTGTATTTTACCCGACGGTTTGTAATTTTGTCACGCAGGTATTTTTGCTTTTCCTCAAGCATGGCAAGATCATCCTGCCCTTCCCATTGGAAGGGGGTAAAGGGCTTGGGAATAAAGCAGGCTACGCTGATGGTCACGGTGATCCCCTTGGCACGATTACGCTTGGGGTTCTTGAAGTAGGTGTCCACGACCTTATCTGCCATGGCGGCAATGCCGTCAAGATCCGAAAGCTCCTCGGTCGGCAGGCCCATCATAAAATAGAGCTTGACGGAGCTTTTTCCTGCCGAGAATGCAATGTCAACCGCGCGGAGCAGATCCTCCTCCACGACGTTTTTGTTGATCGCATCGCGCAGGCGCTGCGTTCCTGCCTCGGGCGCGAAGGTGAGGCCGCCTGCACGAACGGTGGAGATCTTCTCCATCAATTCCTCCGTGAAGCTATCCACGCGGAGCGACGGCAACGTAATGGCCACCCTCTTATCGTTTGTCCACGCAAGGAGCCGATCTGTCAGCTCATCAAGGCGTGAATAGTCGCTGATGCTGAGGGAGATCAAGGACATTTCATCATAGCCCGTGCTTTCATAGAGGCAACGGGCATTTTCATCAAGCACCTCAGGGGATTTTTCACGAATCGGGCGGGTGGTCATGCCCGCCTGGCAGAAGCGACAGCCGCGGATACACCCACGATACACCTCAAGCATAATGCGGTCATGCACCGTTTCAATATACGGAAGAACAGGCTTATCGGGATAGAGCACGCTGTCCAGATCCTTGACGATCCGTTTGGTGATTTTGGTCGGTATGTCCGCATAACGCGGCGCAAAGCCTGCAATACGGCCGTCCTCGTGATACGTAACGTCGTACAGGGACGGAACATAAAATCCGGGCAGCTTCGCCGCTTCATGCAAAAAGGCGGCCTTTGTATAGCGCCCTTCCTCTTTCATCTTCATGTACAGTCGGCAAAGCTCGGGAAGAGCCTCTTCCCCCTCGCCGATGCTGAAAAGATCAAAGAACGCCGCCATCGGCTCGGCATTATAGGCGCAGGGGCCGCCGCCGATCACAATGGGATATTCCTCGCCGCGCTCCTCGGCGCGAAGAGGAATGCCCGCCAGCTTCATGGTAGCCAGCACATTCGTATAGCAAAGCTCATACTGAAGGGTGAAGGCCAAAAAATCAAATTCGGAAAGCGGATCACCGCTTTCATGCGCGGTCATGGGAAGTCCGAATGTACGCATTTTTTCCTGCATGTCCGGCCACGGCGTGTAGGCGCGCTCGCACCATACATCCGACTCCGCGTTCAGACAATGATAGAGAATACGCACTCCCAAATTGGACATGCCGATCTCATACACATCGGGAAAGGCGAAGGCAAAGCGGCACTTCACCTTTTCCTTATCCTTCATGATCTGATTAAATTCACCGCCGGTATATCTTCCCGGCTTGCTGACAGAGCGAAGAATGCCTGCCATGCTACAGTCAGTTCTGTTCATGATTCACCTTATATATAGAGCTTCGCCGACAACGCAAAGGCCCCCAGCAAAAGCAACTGATAGAGTGCGAAGACTGCGGTAAAGTCGG
>JAZOOW010000038.1:0-4910 GCA_045655145.1 Eubacteriales bacterium
CTCGGACATGACCTTTGTAGCCACGGTCAACCCTATGCTTTATGAGGGTGCTCGTCCCGTGTTTGTTGACGCCGAGCGTGACACCTGGAATATGGATCCCCGTGCCCTCGAAAGAGCCCTTCAAAAATATCCGCAGGCCAAGGCTGTTGTACTGGTGCAGCTGTACGGTACCCCAGCCAAGATGGACGAGATCGCCGCGATCTGCCGACATTACGGCGTTACCCTGATCGAGGATGCGGCCGAGGGCTTTGGTGCCGCATACCGCAGTCGCCGCTTGGGCACGTTTGGTGATATCGGCATCCTCAGCTTTAACGGGAACAAAATCATTACAACCTCGGGCGGCGGCATGCTTCTGACACGCGATCCCGCCCTCCGCGCCAAGGGGCTTTACTACGCAACGCAAGCACGCGAGAATGTCGCTTGGTATGAGCACAAGGAGATCGGCTACAACTACCGTCTTTCCAACGTGTGTGCCGGCATCGGACGCGGTCAGCTTTTGCATTTGGACGAGCACAAGGCACGCAAGGAGGCCATCTATCACCGTTACTGTGAAGGGCTTGCCGATCTGCCTGTGACGATGAACCCCCACGAGCCGCATGCTACGCCCAACCACTGGCTGTCCGCCATTCTTCTGCACAAGACATGTACGCGCACACCGCTTGAGCTAATGGAAAGCTTGGCGGCCGAGGGCATCGAGAGCCGTCCGATCTGGAAGCCGATGCACATGCAGCCCATTTACGCAGATGCCGATTTTATCGCGGTAGAGGAGGTACCTGTTTCGGAGGACATTTTCCGTCGCGGCCTCTGCCTGCCCTCCGATATAAAAATGACGGAGGAGGAGCAGGATACCGTCATCCGTGCCATCCACCGTTTCCTGTAAGGAGCTTTTTATGTACGCAAACGGCTTAAAACGCTTTTTTGACTTTTTGATCGCCCTTGTGGCCCTTTTGATACTTTCTCCCTTTTTGCTTCTTTTATCCCTGCTCGGTGCAATATTCATGAAGGGAAACCCCTTCTTTGTACAACCGCGTCCGGGAAAGGGTGAGCGCGTATTTTATCTCTTGAAATTCCGCACCATGAGCAATGCACGGGATAAGGAGGGGCGTTTGCTCCCCGACGAGATCCGCCTTAACGGCTACGGCCGTTTCCTGCGCTCCACCTCGCTTGATGAGCTTCCCTCGCTCATCAATATTCTGATCGGCGATCTGGCCTTGGTCGGCCCGCGCCCTCAGCTTGTGCGGGATATGGTCTTTATGACATCCGAGCAGCGCCGCCGCCACACCGTACGCCAGGGCATGACCGGCCTTGCACAGGTCAGCGGCCGCAATGCGATCGCATGGGAGGACAAGCTCGCATACGACCTCCGCTATATCGAGCACATCACGCTGTGGGGAGATATCAAGATCCTCTTCCGCACGGTTGCCTGCGTATTTCGCCGTGAGGGAATCACCGAGGAGGGTATGGCCACCGCAGAGGATTTTGGCGATTATCTGCTCGGAAACGGTAAGATAACCAAAGAAGAATACAACGCCCGTCAAGAGGAGGCTCTTGCCATTCTCCGCGCGGAAAAAAGCAAGCATTGAGCAGAGGATGATTTATGGAGTCCATTCAGTTTTCCGTTGCAATGTCGGTATACGGGAAGGATCATCCCGCATGGGTTTCGCGTGCCATAGACAGTGTCCTTAACCAAACGCTGTCACCTGACGAGATCGTACTGGTCGTAGACGGCCCCGTTCCGCCCGCGCTTGACCGACTGATCAACGGTTATGAAGCAGACACGCGCTTTTCTGTTATCCGACTTCCCGAAAACCGCGGTCACGGTGTAGCAAGAAGAACAGCCACCGCGCACGCCTCTCATGACCTGATTGCCTTGATGGACAGCGACGATATCGCCTGCCCCGATCGCTTTGCACAGCAAATTGCGTACTTCCGCGCGCATCCCGACACCGATGTGCTTGGCGGTGACATCGACGAATTCATCGATGACGAAAGTGCCCCTATCAGCCGCCGTACGGTCCCCTGTATCGATGAGGCGATCAAGACGGACATGAGAAAGCGCTGTGCCATGAACCAAATGACGGTCATGCTCCGCAAATCCGCCCTCCTGGAGGCAGGCGGCTATCTTGACTGGTTCTGCAACGAGGACTATTATCTCTGGGTGCGGATGTGGAAGCAAGGCTTCCGCTTTGCCAATACAGGCACGGTTCTTGTACGCGTACGGGTTGGAGAGGATATGTACCGCCGCCGCGGCGGTATTGCCTACTTCCGCAGTGAAAAACGTCTCCAAAAGCTGATGCTCCGCGAAGGGCTTATCAGCTTTTCCACCTACTTCACCAACATTCTTAAGCGTCTGATTGTGCAGGTGTTGATGCCAAACGCACTCCGCGCCTTTGTTTTCCGTCACTTTGCAAGAAAGAAGCCAAAGGCATAAAAAGGCAAAGGCACCCTAAAAAGGAGAGGCTATGAAGGTTTTGATCATCAGCCACAACCCAATCACTACACATGGCAGCATGGGAAAAACCATGCTGACACTTTTTTCTGCGTTCCGCAAGGAAGAGCTGTGCCAGCTTTATATCTATCCATCTCTCCCCGATGTTGATACATGCAATGCTTATTTCCGCATAACCGACAAGGATGTTTTGCGCAGCTATTACACCTTTTCGGTGAAGGGTGCAGAGATCGACAAGGCCTTTATCCGCACCGAGCAGCCTCTCTTTGAAAACGATCGGGACGAGAGTCTTTACCGTAACAAGAAGAACAAACGCCCCCTCCGCCTTTTGCTGCGCGATGCTATGTGGCGCTTTTCACGCTGGTACACACCGGCGCTCCGCGCATTCATCGAAAGAGAGCACCCCGATGTGATCTTTGCCGCACCCGGTCTTGCCAAATTCCTTTACCGCATTGCCGATAAGATCGCCAAAAAGCACCACCTCCCGCTTGTCACCTATATTTGTGACGACTGCTATTTCGTCCGTCCGCAAAAGGGTCCGCTCGGCAAGCGGCAAGCGCACACGCTCCGCAAAACCATTGAGCGGCATCTCAAGGGTGCGGATACCGCCATTACGATCTCAACACCGATCGCAGTCCGTTACCATGAAGTCTTTGGCGTAAGGACGGAAACGATTATGACGGGAGCCGGCTTCCCTGTTGCCGCCGCGCCCTCTGTGTCCCCGTCGCCATGCGGCATCACCTATCTTGGCGGCATCCGTTGCAACCGCTACCGCTCTCTTGCAGATATCGGTGCCGCCCTTGACCGTCTTAATACGGCACGCGGCACGGACTTCACACTGAATATTTATACCGACGAGCGCGATGAGGAAATCCTCTCTGCTTTGCGGGCCTGCGCATCTGTGCGCCTTCACGACTATGTGACAGGCGAAGAATTTCGCCGTGTCTTTTTTGGAGCAGAGCTCCTTTTACACGTAGAAGCCTTTGACGCAGAAAGCATTGACCTTGTCAAGCATTCAATATCAACGAAAATTGCCGACAGCCTGGCAAGCGGCATTCCGCTCCTTGCTTACGGCCCCGCCTCGGTGGCTTCGATTGCCCATCTTGCGGATCATGACGCAGCTCTGACGGCAACCGATCCCTCCGCGCTTGACGGATGGCTCCTCTCTGCCCTTTATGACACCGAGAGCAATCGCGCGCGCGCCGCGCGTGCACTTGCACTGGCGCGCACACACCACGATCCCGATACAAACAGCCGCCGCGTACACACGATCCTGGAGGAAGCAACGCAAAAAGCCTGAAAACAAATCCGTGAAAGGAGAACGCCGTGACCGAATATATTCTTTTGCCCTTGGGACTTGGCGCGATGTATCTGCTTTCACCAAAATTCACGCAGGATGATGAAAAGCGGAACCGCTTTATCTATATTTTCTTTTTCGCCTATATTTTTCTCCTTCTCGCCCTTCGGCACCCCTCTATGGGCATTGACCTTCATTACGGCAGCTACGAGGGGTATCTCGCCGGCTTCCGTGAGATCAGCAAGCTCTCTTGGGATCAGGTATTCTCAAACACTCCCTTTCGTAACTATGAAAGAGGCTTCATCATTTTCTGCAAGCTGATCGGAAGCATCTGGGTTAACGAGCAGTTTTTTCTGGCCGCTTGTGCCGCCGCAGCCCTCCTCCCCCTTGCCATTGGTATCTTTATGATCTCCGAGGACAAGCTGATGTCGGCCTCTATTTTTCTCGGCCTTCCCATCTTTTGCCTGCTTTACTCTACCCTGCGTCAGATCATTGCCGTTGGCATCTGTACGCTTGCCATTGCCTGCATACAAAAGAAGAAACCAATCCTGTTTATATTGGCCACGCTGATTGCCGCCTTCTTTCACAAAACGGCACTCGTATTTCTTGTGGCCTATCCGCTCTATCATTTGCGCCTCACAAAGGCGGTGCGCGTGGTCACCGTTATCCTGCTCCCAATCTGCTTTTTCCTCCGGGAAAACCTCATGCTTCTCTTCACCCGCCTGTTAGGCATGACGGTACAGCTTGATTACAACGGCTCCTTTATGCTGTTTCTCCTGTTCTCGCTGATCTATATCATCGGCTTTTGGATGTCAGATGACACAAAGCCCCAGCAGAACGGATTTTTGAACATTTTTTTCCTTGCCTGCCTTGTACAGGCCTTCTCGGGCATCTACAGCATCGCCACGCGTATGGGCTACTACTTTACGCTCGCACTTATCTTCTTTTTGCCCTCTCTTGTCGGAAATGCCAAGATAAGCAACGAGCGTACGGCGGCACGCTGGACGGTAATTGCCGCCTTCACGGTCATCGGACTGTATTTTATCTATGTCACGACTTGGTCGATCTCGTATCCCTATTACTTCTTCTGGGAAACAGTTCCGTCCTGACAAATAAGAAAAGGCTCTGCCGCGGCAGAGCCTTTTCTTATACTTCCTCTGTAAT
>JAZOOW010000039.1:0-20601 GCA_045655145.1 Eubacteriales bacterium
TGGCCCACAGGACGACATGGCTACGATCCGACTTAGAGTGCGAGAATCGCGGCCACAAACGGGCCAAAGCCCACAACAAAGTTACGTCCCATGTTGGTGCTTACCATGCCGTCAACCTTTTCCACCAGCCATTCGGCAAGCATCTGCCGCCTTGTGCTTACGCGCGCACGGATGCCGTGTGTCAGGTAAAGGCAAAGACCGAGAATGGAAAGGATGACAAGCCAAGAATTGACCTGCGCCTCGGTGATCGGCAGGGGCTGCAGCGGCATGGGGATCGTGAAATAGATTTGTGCGCCCGTGATGACGATTCCCTCGGCGGGCGGAGAGAGGAGAATCTTTAGCGTAATGCCCGCAAGGAACGGCAGGATGAAAAGGGCAAGGCAGAGCGTATCCGCTATGCGAAAGCCCACGGTTTTATTCTTCACGGGAGGAATCTCCTTTCTTGCGTTTGTCGAGGAGTGGGCGGATCGTAATGGCAAGGCGCGGGAAAAACAGGGGAAGCAGTACGGTCACCCTGTGAAAAACGGGAACCAGCACGCCAACTGCCGCAAAAACGAACAACAGAAAGGTGCGTCCTGCATGCGAGGCGCGGACGGTGGCGCGTGCGCCCTCCTCGTCCTGCTTCGCCGCCCTTTGCACGGCCAGTCCCATGAGGAAAAAGTTGAGAACGGCTACGGCCGCTCCGTAGAGATTTCCGAGAAGGACGGAAGGATCCCAAGCCCTGACGATCAAAAAGACCGCCTGTGTCAGAGCACTCAGAATCAGTACCCAAAGGGCAATGTATGTGGTTTCTCGGATGATGACCCTGTCGATCCTTGCCATCTTACACCTCACGGGAATGGTTTTGAAAAAGAGCCTGCGGAGAAAAATGCAGGAATTGTTTGCTAGTCTTGCACCGCATCATCTTATTCTACCACACGCGCGCGCGAATTGCAACAGAAGTACACAAATATTTTGCTAACCTGAACGAAAAACATACAAACGCGCAGAAATTGGCACCAAAGACCGTGATGGCTGCTATTTCATGGTGCGGAGCCCCTTCGGGTAGAGATTTTTCGCAACCCCGTCGACAATTTTTGCGCCTCCGAGAGGCGCACCGCAGAGCATGACTGCCGCATAGCCGTTTGAGAGGTCGGGCGCGGAAACGACGTCACCGTGGAGGTAGGCCGCTGTGCGCGGATCGTCGGGGGTGAGGTGGATTTTTCTCAAAAAATGGCACCCGTGTGTCTTGAACAACTGGTGATGCGGGAAAAAGTTCTTGCCGCGGATCTCGCCCAGCAGCGTGCCTGCCGCAAATACGCCGTGTGTGGGCAGGGGAATTGCAGGCGGCAGGAGGAGCTTGCCGTTCAGAACGCGTACCGATGCGGCAAGAGAAGCATTCCCCAAGGCCGCTTCAAAAAATGCAGAGAGAAGTGTGATTTCTTCCCGCGAGGGCGCCTTGCTTGCATTTCGATAGACGGGGATGTCCTTGCACGTGCCCTCCTCGGCGCGCGCCATGAGTGCCATGTACTGCCCCTCGCCCGCCGCGATATGCGGATAAAAGCGGCGTGTCAGGTGCAGGGGATGGGAGCATCCCTCCACCGGCAATCCCGCGGCAGTGTGGGCGACGATGCGGTCATCAAAGGGCAGAAGGCGAAAGTCCGGATGATCCGTCAGAAAATCCACGATACATTCCTCGTTTTCCTCACGGGAAAAGGTACAGGTGGAATATAAGAGCCGTCCGCCCGGTCGGACGGTGGCGGCGGCGTTTTTCAAAATTTCACGCTGGCGCACGGCACAGAGATGCACGTTTTCCTCGCTCCAGTCGGCAAGTGCTTCCTCGCTTTTGCGGAACATTCCCTCGCCCGAGCAGGGGGCGTCCACCAAAACAAAGTCAAAAAAGTCGGGGAACTGCCGTGCAAGGGCCTCGCTGTCCCCGTGCAGGATCAGGGCATTGGGGATGCCCAGCCGTTCGATATTGCCAACCAGCACCTTGCAGCGGGAGGCCACGTATTCATTGGATACGAGAAGCCCATCGAGGCCGATGGCCGCGGCCAGCTGGGCACTTTTCCCACCGGGGGCGGCGCATACGTCCAGCACGCGCGCGCCCTTGGGAATACGGACGGCGGAGAGTGTGCTCATAGCACCCGGATCCTGTGAATAGAGCAGACCTGCATGGTGAGCAGGATGGCTTCCGATCCGTTCTCCGTCATAATAATAACCGTCATCGGTGTAGGGAATGGGGTGCAGGGAAAGATCGGCGAGAGCCGTTTGGCGATCGGCTTCGGGGAGGACGGCATGAACACGCACGCCGTGCACGGGCGGCTCCTCGGTCATAGCGCGGTAAAAGGCAGCATATTCTTCGCCAAGCAGACGTTTCATTCGTTCACAAAAGGGAATGGGAAGCATGCGGAGCGCTCCTTTGTCATTTTTTGTATATTTTACCACGGACGGAAGGCATTTGCAAGAGTAATGTGCCCCAAAAGGGGCAGACTAGAAGGACAAAGATCAAGTGAGGTAGCTTTATGAAGCAAGAGGAAAAAAAGCAATATAAAAATCTGGAGCCGTGGGTGCAGGATGCGATCGACCGCTATCCCGCCGTCACGTGGACACACGCCAATTCTGTGCCGCTGTTTTTGGCAGGGGATAGACAGGGGGAACGCAAGGCCCCTCCCCGACAGGACATGCAAGCGGTCAGTCTGCCGGGAATTTCCCAGCTGACAGGGGACGATAAGCCGCGCACCTTTCCGCGTTATAATGCCGATGAGCGTGATGAGCCGATCGATCCGATCCATCCGCCCGTCAGCGATCCGCCCGTCCCTAACCGCGCACACACCGAGATGTAAAAGCCCCGAAAAATGCATTTCGCAACACACGGGTACCCGCTTTTTAAGAAGAACAGTAAACAAAGCACCGCTTTCCGACGGAAAGCAGTGCTTTGACTTTGTTTTTTTGGAGGGTTATCCCTCGCGCTCGCGCAGAACCGAGAAGGCCTCGTCTGCCACGGCAATCGTTTCTGCAATGTCCGCATCCGAGAGCGCGGCATTGATAAAGTGGTTGTGGTGGTTTGTAAAGAAGATGCCGCGGCGGACACACTCTGCGATCCACGCCTGGTGTGTGACGAGGCTCGCGTCATCGGCAATACGGAGATAAGGGAGGGCAAGTGCGCCCGTCACACGGAGGTCGTATCCATGCTTTTCGGCGGCACCGATCAGGCCGTCCTTCAGCTTTTGTCCCTTCTCGTTGAGAAGGTTTACAATGTCCAGCCGCTTCATCTTCTCAATGCAGGCAATGCCGGCCGCAAAGGGAACGGCGGAGAGCCAGTAGCTTCCCGTGTAGGAGAGCGAGGAGGCGGCATTCTTGAGAAATTCCTTGCCGCAAAGGGCGGATACGTTATAGCCATTGGCAAGTGCCTTGCAGAAGCAGATGAGATCTGCCTCAAAGCCGAAATAGTGATCCGAGCCGTGGATGTCAAGACGGAAGCCTGCACGCACGTCGTCGATCACCAGCACGGTTTCATGCTCATCACACAGGGCGCGTACACGCTGCCAGAAGCCCTCCACAGGCATCTCGTTATCGCGGAAGTTGCCGTGCATGTACGGCTGGCCGATCACGGCCGCGATCTCGCCGCGGTTTTTGCGGAACACCTCCTCCAGCGCATCAAGGTCGTTCCAGTCAACATAGATATTATTGACAACATCCTCCTCGATGACGCCTGCATAGTCGATCTTCTGTGTCCAGGGGGCAATGCCGTGATAGTAGCCCTTGAAAAACACGATCTTCTTGCGCTTCGTGTGTGCGCGTGCCAGCATGACCGCCATCGTGGTCACGTCGTTTCCGTTCTTGGCAAAGAAGGCCCAGTCCGCAGAGCTGACCGTGTCCACAAGAAGCTCGGCAAAGTCGATCATCTTGGTGGAGGGAGAGGTGGTGCAATCCCCCAGCGCACGCTGGCGTGCGGCGGCCTCCTCTACGTCGGGATCACCGTAGCCGAGGATGTTCGGCCCGTAGGCGCACATATAGTCGATAAAGCGGTTGCCGTCAAGATCGTAGAAATAGCTACCCTCGGCGCGTGAGGAAAAGAGGGGGAAGGCCTCCACAGGCACAAAGCAACCCTCCGCAGGGCCAAGATGGCCGTAAACGCCCGAGGGAATCACCTTGGCCGCCCGCAAAAATGCCTCACGGCTCTTGGGATATTCGTTCAGTTTTCTCATGATAGCTCCTCCGTCAGGCAAGATAGACCGCAACGCGGTCGAGAATGCGGTTGATGTTGTCGATCTGCGAGATCATACCGCCGATGCGTACCTGCCCGAGGCCTACGGCCGCCACGGCGTTGATGTTGCCGTCAAACAGATCGCGCGCCACGCGCATATCGGCAAAGCGCATGTAGGAGAGGTACTCGTTGGTATCCCCTGCCACCATAGAGAGGCGGTGATCCTTGGCTACGATGGTGGCGGCAGGGCCGCCGTCGATCGCAAGGCGTACCGTGCCGTCGGTGATGTAGGACGCGCTGGCACGGCTGATGGGATCCTCGTTGGCAAGCTGCGCGATCGCACCTGCGATCACATACAGCATCAGCGTGGTGCTTTTTTCAAAAAAGGCAGGATCCTTGAGAGATGCCTTGTCCGCACGGAGATATTTTGTCAGAATATCGGTGAGCTTTATAAACTTTTTCAAAAGAAAGCCGATGTGGAAAAATCCGCGGGAGGGGATCGGTGTTACCGTGCCGTCGATCATGCCGTTGAATTTTTCGGGGGAGGAGAAGGGGATCTTGATGGTCGGGTGCATAAGCCCCTCCTCAAGGGAAACGGTGCCCCCGTCAAAGATCAAAGTGGCAGCAGGGCCACCGCGTACGGCAAAGCCGATAGAGATGTGATCGTCAGCGATCAGGGCATGCGCTTCCTCATCCAGCTCGCAGAGCTTGGGGATCGCACCGAAGATGGCGTACAGGTTTACGTAAGAAAGGGCGGTCTTGTCGATCATGATAACGCTCCGTTTCAAAATTTGTTGGGATCCTTTGCAAATTCCTTGTAGCAACATCTGTATTATATCAAAAAAACAATTTGGAGTCAAGGAAATTTTTCCATGGCGCGGACACATTGGGCATAAGCACCGGGGGAAGGCCCCGTGATCTGACGGCATTGCCTTAAAAAATTGAATGCTTTCATAACCGAGAAGGGCAGCGATCTGCGCAAAATTGTAACGCCTCTCCCGAATATAGCTCTTGATGCATGCATATAGACGAAGGGGAAATCCATAAGGGCGAATGACAGGGAAATGCGATCACAGTAATACACGGCACAAAATCGCCGCCCGCTGGGTATGCACCTCTCCCTGTGCTTGGAAGTATAAAAATTCTGCTCAGCCGCGAATTCCTCACCGTCCGTTCCCGATCGATGTATACGATCCCGCCTGGATGTGCATGGGTTGTGTTTTCCCTTTTTCCAAAGAAAACCTTTGACTTTTTTGCACGAAGGTTGTATAATATAGTGGAAATATCATTTTTGGAGACGATATGGGTAAATCGGGTAAAAGAAAAGGCTACCGTCCTCGCCCCGAGGCGGTGCGTATACGGGAGGCAGAGGCCGCCTCGCAGGCGGCGAGAACGGAGGAAAGAAAGCAAAAGACTGTCCGCGCAATCTGTGTAGCGGTTGCGCTTCTCCTTTTCCTGTTTGCCGCATGGGGCATCTTTGACGTCATTGCACGGCGCACGGGCTTCTACTTACGCAGTCAAGTTGCCTTTTCCACGCCGCACTGTACGGTGAACGGGGCGATGCTTTCCTATTATTATCATGAATATTGCATGGCCGAGCTTGCCGAGAACGGGGACACCTATACGGCACTTGGTCTTGATCTTGCGAAGCCGCTTGATGAGCAGGTCTATGACGCAGAAACGGGAAAGACCTGGAAGGAGTATTTTGCCGATTCCGTCCGTGACGCGCTTTTGCGCATGGTCGTGTTTGCCGAGGCGGCGTACACCGAGGGGGTTTCTGCCTCCCTTCATCAATCAGCGGAGGCGGCGGCAGAGAGCACCGTTTCCGCCTTGCGTGCAGAGGCAACGGGCGAGAGTAGGAGCCTTAGTGATCATATTACCGCGCTGTACGGTGCCGGCGTGCGGGAGGAGGACATTCGTGCCGCAGAGGTGCTGGCAGCCGTCGCGGCCGATCGGCAAGCGGCATGGGCAGAAAAGACCTTTACCCCCGCAGAGCGGCTCGCGCTTTATGAAGAAGATCCACAGCGCTTTTATGTGGCGGATATGATCGCTTATGCGGTCAAGGTCGATCTTTCCGATGTAGCCTATGAGGATTACAGAGAGGAATATCTGCGCGCGGAGAGCCGCGCACAGTCGATTGCCGCCGCGGCAGATGAAGCAGCCTTCTTGTCCGCGATGCGTGCCGATATGCAGGCAGAGGATGCCACGCTCTCTGCACGCGCCTTGGAAAAGGCGATCGAAACCGCTTACAGGACCGAGGTGCCGTATTATGCACAGCGTGGCCCTGCCGAGGAATGGCTTTTTGCACAGGGGCGCGCCGTAGGTGACACGGCCGTGCTTGGTGAAACGGGGGATTATACCGTCGTCTATTGCCGTGCGGCGGCTGCTACCCCTACTTATCACAGTGCCACGGTGCGGCGTATCTTCTTCCCGTATGCAAGTGGCGGACAGGATAGTGTCTATCAGCAGGCGCGTGCGCTTTACAACACTTTTTTGGAGGGGGAGTCTGACGAGAAGGCTTTTGCCGATCTTGCGGCCGAGCATGGAGAGGACAGCGTTGCTCTTGCGGGCGGTCTTTGGCAGTCTGTCACGCGTGCGGATGCCGAGCGCGCCGTGGCGGCGTGGCTTTTTGAAGAACCGCGTGAGGCAGGGGACAGCGCAGTTGTATCCGGCGCGCTTGGTGTTTATTTGGTTTACTATGTAGAAAAGTCCCCCTATCCGCTTTGGGAGGAGCGGGCAATCGTGCACCTGCGTGAGGAGGACTTTACCCGTCTGCTTGCCGCCTCCGCCGTTACCGTGCGCGTAGGCGTGTTCGATGCGATCCCTACGGTCATCTATACACCTTGAGTCAATTTTATTATATTACATAAAGGAGAAACACAAGATGAAAGGACTTATCGCAGAATTCAAAAAGTTTATCAGCCGCGGCAACGTGGTGGATATGGCAGTCGGTGTTGCCGTTGCAGGTGCATTTACCAAGATCGTAAATGCCTTTACAAACGGCTTCATTGCACCCCTGCTCGCCCTGCTTTCCAAGGATGCCGATCTTACCCAGCTCAAATGGGTGATCCGTGCCGCAGAAACCGAGCTGGTTGACGGGGTGGAAACCGTGATCCGTGCCGAGGTAGCCATTCTTTGGGGCTCCTTTGTCCAGACGATCATCGATTTCCTGCTCATCGCGCTCATGCTCTTCATTGTGATGAAGGCGTTTAACAAGGTAGCCTCGTCTGCCAAGGAGATGTCTGCCGACCTGAAAAAGGGCTTGACACCCGACCGCGTGAAGGCTGAGGAGGCTGCCCGTACCGCCGCAGAGGCCGCCGCAAAGGCAGAGAAGGAGGCCGCCGCCCGTGCTGCCGCAGAGGCTGAAGCCGCTCGTGTCGCCGCAGAAAAGAAGGCAGAGATGGACGCCTATGCGGCACAGATCGCTTGCACCGAGAATACCGCAAAGCTCCTCACGGAGATCCGCGATCTGCTCAAAGAAAAACAGAATTAAATCCACAACAAAGAGAGAGCACACGCCCTGTGGCGTGTGCTCTCTCTTTATAAAAACGAGCGACTCCGGGGTTTTTGAAGAAGGGCTTGACAAAGAGAAGCTTTGATGCTATTATGAATATGGATACACAAAAAATTCATAAGGAGTTCATCATGAAAAAGCTTTTATCGGTAACACTCGTACTCGCGATGGTTCTCTCACTTACTCTTTCCTTGGTCGGTTGCCTTGGCGGTGGCGATAAGTACAACGCGATCAGAGCCGCTTACGAAGAGGAAAAATGGTATGAAAACAAGGGCGGTTGGATGTATCTTGAAATGTATAGCACGTTACTCCCCAACGCTCGTCAACAGATCGAAACTTCGGGCGTTAAGGTCTGCTTCTACCAGGATGGCGGCGCGCAGGTCGCGATGATCGTCGGCTTCGATTCGGAGGAGGACCTTAAGAACGCATTTAACGGCGATTCTATTTACAGCGAGGTCATGACGCTGTTTATGTCAGATGCGGAGCATACGAGCTTCGATGACGTATATCAGGCCGCCGTGGATAAGGGCTACGTCAACGGAAACTGCCTCCTGATCCCTGTTGCATATTCCGATCGCGTGGTCGAGATCTTCAAGAACGCTTGACCTTGCGAAATAAAAAATGCTGTGCGTAAAACGCACAGCATTTTTTATTTACTCTTTTTCACTTTTAGCGAACGAATATGGGCAAAGGTCGCACGCTCGCCCTTTTCTGCCAGCATACGGAGCCACTCTTCAAGAAGGTCGGCTGTGGATGCGTGCATTTTATACCGTGCGCCACCGCGCAGAAAATAGGCAAGCGGATGCTCGTCTGTGTACTTTTCTTTTTGGTAGATCTTACTGGCCGCCACACGGTCGCAAAACATCTCCTTGACATAGCGGAGCGGCATGGGAACAGGCTCATATTGCTTGGTCCTCGGGTTTAGGTCGTTCCAATACTCAAAGTGGTGCTTGTTGCGCCCCTTGTGGTGGAGCCACGCCGCCGAGTAGCCGAACAGCTCGCGCTCACGCTCGTTCGGACTGCGATTTCCCTGGTAATACTTGGCACCCGTCCAGAATTCAAGCGGGCCGTATTTGGAAAGATCGTGGAACAGCCCTTGAAAGCCGATCCCTGCGCGGAAGCAATGGGCAATCACCTTATGACGGTGATGGGTGATGGTAGCAAAATGTCGAAGCGGGTGCATGGCACTCCCCTTACACAGGATCGTCCACCAAGGTCACGCGGCGCATGATCTGGGGAACGAGCGGCTTGTCGGAAAGGCCCGTGCGGACGGATGCGATCTCATCCACGGTATCCATGCCCTCGATCACGCGACCAAAGGCGGCGTAAGCACCGTCAAGGTGGGGCGCATCGGCATGCATGATGAAAAATTGTGAGGAGGCGGAGTTCGGATCAAAGGCGCGCGCCATGGAGATGACACCGCGTGTGTGGCGCAGGGGGTTTTTGACACCGTTTTGCGCAAACTCGCCCTTGATATTATTTTCTGCACCGCCCGTGCCGTTGCCGAGGGGGTCGCCGCCCTGGATCATAAAGCCGGGGATCACACGGTGAAAGCCAAGGCCGTCGTAAAAGCCGCGGCGTACCAACTCCTCAAAGTTTGCCACCGTCAGGGGAGCTGCCTCGGCATCCAGAAGGAGCTTGATCTTTTTTCCGTTTTCCATTTCTATCAGAACCATAAATTCTTTTCCTCACCTTGTATTTTTTATTTGCTTGGGGACTATATTGTTAGTATCCTGTTGATTCTTGGGGGTGCTTTATGCGATTTCGGGATATTCCCATTGAAAAATATGCATCGCTTGTCATCGTCGTAGGCGGCATTTTTTTGGCGGCGCGTCTGTATCTCGGTGCTATTGTGGGGGCCGCGTTTCCGTTTGTGCTTGCCTGGATCATGGCGTATACCGCCCGTCCCATCGTGCGCTTTTTATCGCAGCACACGCGTCTGTCACAAGGGGTGCTGTCGGTTGCGGTCGTGTTCTTGTTTGTCGCGCTGGTGCTCGGACTTTTATTTTTCGCCCTGCGTGCCGCGGCGGTGGAGCTGATTGCCTTTGGAGAGCGGTTGACTGCGGATAGCGGCTGGCTTGCCGAGTGGCAGGCACGGCTGGATATGCTTTGGTCGGAGCTGCTTTCACTCTTTCCTTTTTTGAAAACGGTAGGAGGCGGTGACGGTACGCTTGGAACGCTGTTCTCCGATTGGCTGTCGAGTGCAGGGGGCGCGCTTGGAGAATATGCTCTGCGCCTTGCGGGAAATTTGGTGTCTGCCCTCCCCATGTGGTTGATCTTTGTTCTTGTCACGCTGGTGGCCGCCTTCTATTTTGCCTTGGATCTTGAACGGATCCAAAGCACCGCTCTCGGCCTGCTTCCTGTCAGCTGGCAGGCGTGGGTAAAGCGGCTGAAAAACAGCGTGGTCTTTACCATGTTTGGCTATTTGCGCGCATACCTTCTCTTGATGCTGGTGACCTTTGGGATGTTGGCCGTGGGATTTCTCACGCTTCGTGTGCCGTACGCGCTTTTGCTGGCGGCACTCTTTGCCATCCTTGATTTTTTGCCTTTGATCGGGGTAGGCGCACTCCTTCTTCCTTGGGCGGCTGTCCTCCTTTTGCAGGGGGATTACTACACGGGAATCGGCCTTCTGATCCTGTTTGCGGCCATAACCCTCTTGCGGCAGTTCCTCGAGCCGAAGATCGTCGGGCACCATCTCGGTCTGCATCCGCTCGTGGCACTGGGGGCGACCTACGTAGGCCTGCGTCTTTTCGGATTTATCGGTATGCTCGGTCTGCCCGTGCTCCTGCTCATTTTGCGGAATGCGACAGCAGAGGATAAGGGGACAGGTACGTTCAAAAGCCCGTCTTCCTGTTAGAAAAAGACACCGCGCAGGGTGTCTTGCTATAGAAAAGCAAAAACTCCGCCCATGACCAAAAATGACCACGGATGGAGTTTATACTCATGCGCGCTCGATCTTGCCGGAACGCAGGCAACGGGAACAAACGTTGATCGTTTTGTTGCCGCCGTTTACAACAGCCTTGACACGACGGATGTTCGGTTTCCAAGCTCTGTTGGTCTTGCGGTTGGAGTGAGAAACGTTATGACCGAACACAACGCCCTTTCCGCAAAGGTCACATTTTGCCATGAGTTGACACCTCCTATTTGCTGCTCTTGCGAGCATATCCATAACGGATTTTCGTATTATCATAAATCGACGAGGTATATTATAACACACCAAAGGGAAAATTGCAATAGTTTTTTGAATAATTTTTTCTCTTGATTTTTTCTGCGGCATCGTGTATAATCAAAGCGAAGTAAACATGCAGAAAAAGGAGAATGCT
Source organism: Eubacteriales bacterium (assembly GCA_045655145.1). Classification (GTDB taxonomy): domain Bacteria; phylum Bacillota; class Clostridia; order Oscillospirales; family CAG-272; genus UBA1740. The sequence goes on from JAZOOW010000039.1 coordinate 11,027, forward strand.
ATGGCACCTGAAATGATCGCTCTGTGTATTGCCGTCATTGCAATCGGCGTGGGTGTGATCGCGTATGTGCTTCTGCACGCACCCAAGGAGGCGGCGCATATCGGCTCTCCTGCGGAGATCTCGCTCGGTGAGGAGAATTTTGACGATCCAGCCGATGCCCCCGCAGAGGAGGCAGAGTCTGCTACCGTGGCCACCGAGGAAGAAGAGGCAGAGGCGTAAAAAGGAAGGGGATGCCCCTTCCTTTTTATATGGCTTAAAATTCGGTCTTCAAGGTAAGCGCGGTGGTTTTGACAAGCTCACAGCAGGCCGCCACAAAGTCGGCAAGCGGAACGTCGTTCGCGCCGGCACCGCCGCGGATCTTCAGGGATACCGTACCCTCGGCCATCTCCTTGTCGCCCACGATGACGGTGTAGGGAACCTTGTCCTGACGGTAGTGCTTGACCTTGCCACCCATCATCTCGTCCTCAAGATCGACCTCCGTGCGGATGCCTGCGGCACGGAGTGCCTCGGTCACCTTCACGGCGTAATCGTTATGCTCGGGACGGACGGGAACCACGCCGACCTGTGTGGCGCTCATCCAGAAGGGAAGTGCGCCTGCGTATTTTTCGATGAGGAGAGCCAGCGTTCTCTGGTAGCAGCCGAGCGAGGTGCGGTGAATGATATACGGGGTCACCTTCTTGCCGGTGCTATCGGTGTATTCCATGCCGAACTTCTTGGCAAGCAGCATGTCGATCTGGATGGTGATGATGGTGTCCTCTTTGCCAAACACGTTCTTGCACTGGATGTCCAGCTTCGGACCGTAGAAGGCGGCCTCGTCAATGCCGACCTCGTAATCAAGACCGATATGGTCGAGGATCTCCTTCATGATCGACTGTGCCTCGTTCCACTGCTCGGCCGTGCCCTCGTACTTATCGGTACGGGCGGGATCCCACTGGGAGAAGCGGAAGGTGCAGTCCTCACGCAGACCGACGGCATCCAGCATATACATAGCAAGGTCAAGACAGCCGCGGAACTCCTCCTCCAGCTGATCGGGGCGCAGAACGAGGTGCCCCTCGGAGATGGTGAACTGGCGCACGCGGATGAGGCCGTGCATCTCACCCGAGTCCTCGTTGCGGAAGAGGGTAGAGGTCTCGCCGTAGCGCAGGGGCAGATCGCGGTAGGAGCGCGGGCGGTTCAGGTATGCCTGATACTGGAAGGGGCAGGTCATCGGGCGGAGGGCAAAGCATTCCTTGGTTTCATCTGCGGGGTCGCCGAGGACGAACATGCCGTCAAGGTAGTGATCCCAGTGGCCGGAGATGCGATAAAGCTCACGCTTGGCCATCAGAGGGGTCATGGTGAGCAGGTAGCCGCGGCGCGCCTCCTCATCCTCAACAAAGCGCTGGAGGGTCTGAATGACCTTCGCGCCCTTGGGGAGCAGGATCGGCAGGCCTTGACCGATGGATTCCACCGTGGTAAAGAAGCCGAGCTCACGGCCAAGCTTGTTGTGGTCGCGCTTTCTGGCCTCCTCGACCTTGGCGATGTACTCCTTCAGCTCGGGCTTGCTCGGGAAGGCGTAGACGTATACGCGCTGGAGCATGGGGCGGCTCGAGTCGCCGCGCCAATATGCACCCGTCGCAGAAGCGATCTTGAAGGCAAAGCTGCGCAGCTCGCGTGCATTGGCTACGTGAGGGCCGCGGCAGAGATCAACGAAATCGTCGCCTGTGTAATACAGGGTGATCTTCTCGTCGGCAAGACCCTCGATCAGCTCCAGCTTGTAGGGCTGATCGGCAAAGATCGCGCAGGCCTCCTCGCGTGTGACCTCGCGGCAGACAAAGTCCTCGCCGCGCTTTAAGATCTCCTGCATCTTGGCCGTGATCGCATCAAAGTCCTCGGTGCCGATGGGCTTTTCAAGATCAAAATCATAGTAAAAGCCGTTGTCGATGGCAGGGCCGATCGCCAGCTTGACGTTGTCGTACAGCTCGCAGACCGCCTTCGCTAAAATGTGCGAGAGGGAGTGACGGCAGGTTTCGGTTAAGATCTGCTTTTCATCCATGGTGTATATCCTCTTTCCTAAAAAATAATACGGGAGGTGGGGCGTTTTTCGATCGGGGTCGGGAGAAAACTTTTGCCAAAAACGCCAAAACTCGGCAAAAATCCTGTTGACAGGGGAGAAAAAATGTGTTATACTATGTAGCGTGTTATTGGGGTGTCGCCAAATTGGTTAAGGCACAGGACTTTGACTCCTGCACTCGCTGGTTCGAATCCAGTCACCCCAGCCAAAATCCGAAAGCTCTGCTTTCGGATTTTTCATTTGTGCCGCAGGCACAACATCATTTGACCATAAGGTCAACATCATTGCCGCCCCGCGCGGCACAAATGAACGATGTTGCAACAAGTTGCAAATGATGTGCTTCGCAATGATGTGATGCTTCGCATCAATGAAGTTGCGCTTCGCGCAAACGGAATGAAACTGTCAGCTCGGTGCGTTGAAATACAGTTGATTTTGAAGCGTAAGTATGCTATAACTGATGGAGAAAGGCGGCGATATTGTGAGAGAAGATAAACTCGGTGATCTTTCAATGGAATTATCTATTGATATTTTGCAGTTGACCAAAGAATTGCGTGCCAAGCACGAAAATGATTTCCAATCAAATTGGCAGAAGTGCCACGAGTATTTGCGCCAATATTGCCGAAAGCAAGTACGCTCACGGTTGCGCCGACTTTATTGCAAAGCTTGAAATATCGCTCAAAGAAACCAATGAAACAAGTAAGTGGCTTGAAATGCTTTGGAAAAGTGATTATATTGACGAAGAAAGATACAAAGCACTCGACCGCAAGTGCTCGACGATAAGATTTTTGCTTGTGAAATCCATTACGACGGCGAAGAGCAATCTCATCGCGAAGAAGGAGAATTCCAAATAAAAACAATTCCATTCCAAAAGACTTTTGACGTTACGGCATAATTGGTATTGGCTTTGTTTTTGCCGATCGCTTCGGGATTAACATTTTTCAAGATTGAATCTTTGGAAGTGTATATAGGGTAGTCCACTTAAACTGCGCCAAGAGGTCAGTATGCCCTCTGCAAAACCCTCGTGCATCTAAATCGGCCGCTTGCGGTTTGTATCTGAATTGGACACGCATCATAAGATCCCGCGCATTTGCGTGGGATTTTACTTTTTTGCCGCTCCTAAAAACAAAAAAACACCCCGCAACAAATGTTGCCAAGGGTGCATAGCACGGTTCCACCTTGTCTTTCACTCAGACCTAACAGTCGTATTCCTTAACGCGGAAAGACGGCAACGCTTGTCGCGCGCGGCTCGGGAGTGGTCTTCACCGTGTGCGCTGTGAGAGCTTCTCAGCCCCGCCCTCTCTCTGTTTTTGCGCGAAAAACGATTACTCTTTCCGTCGTGGCCTTTATAGGCATTATAGCATGTCTTTTTCGGTTTGTCAAGAGGCGCGGTGCGGCTTTGTTCGCGTTTTTTTGTGAGATTTTAGGTGAATTTTCCCCCTTTCGCGCGTGGGGGGTTGTTTTTTTTCTCGGCTTGTGATATACTGTAACGGTAAATATCGAAAAAAAGGAGGGAGCCTATGACGGAAAACAAGCATTCTGCCGCCGATGACGCATCCGAATCACATATGCCCGACGCGGAACAGCCTTCTCATACACAGCTCTCTCGCGCACGCAAGCGGACACGCTTTGTGACACAGGCGGCCATGATCGCCGCCATCTACGCGGTGCTTACCTATGCATGTGCTCTGTTCGCACAGGGGGCGTTCCAGTTCCGCATCGGCGAGGCGATGATGATCCTCCCCTTTTTCACCCCCGCGGCTATTCCCGGCCTTGTGCTTGGGTATCTGATCGGGTATTTTCTGCTCGGCAGCCTGTGGGATGCCATTTTCGGCGGTCTTGCGGCAGGCGTTGCCGCGATCACTACCTATCTGATCGGGCGGTATTTGTCCCGCTTCCGCTTTGCGCGGTATCTTGCCTCCATTCCGCCCATTATTACCACCGCCATCGTTATGCCGCTGATCCTGATGTATGTGTATAACAGCACCGAAACCTACTGGCTCATCCTCTTTATGTGCATCAGCGGTGAAACACTCACCTGCTTTGGCGTGGGACAGCTTTTCTTCCGCTTTGTGGAGAAATACCGCACGCATTTATCCTTAGGTTAAACCAACGGAACCGAACCCGCCCCTCGGGGCATTCTTCCAGTGCTTTCGGCACTTGTCGCTTTTGACAAGTCCGCACTTGTCGGCAAGCGCCCAGCACCAAAACCATCTGAAATTATGCACCCCGACGGGTCCTAGAATTTTGGTTGAGCAAATTTTTGTTATGGCAAGAAAGATCACGCAGGTAATATGCGCATATTACCAAGTGATCTGACGCAGACAGAGCGGAAATTTGCCACCCAAAATCGGGTTCGGATCCGTCGGCTTAACCTATAATAGGAAGATTATTCAAAAAATCTTGACAGTTGCATATTTATGCGCTATAATGAATTCGTCAATCAAATATGTGGCCACGCCACAAAAAAGGAGTTACATCATGAAGAAAGTATTGTCTTGTCTGTTGCTTTGCGCATTGGTTTTCACCACGCTCGGTGCCTTCACTGCGTGCCAGGGGCCCGATCCGAAGGATTTCGTCGTTGCTACCAACGCCCCCTTTGAGCCGTTTGAGTACATCGGTGCCGACGGTAAGATGTACGGTGTGGATATGGAGATCGCCGCAGGCTTTGCCGCTAAGAAGGGATACAATCTGGTGATCAAGAATATCGATTTCAACACCATTCTCAACCAGGTCAACGCAGGCTATGCCGATATCGGTATGGCAGGTATGACCATTGATGCAACCCGTCTTGCAACCAACGATTTTACAGATACCTACTACAACGCATCCCAGAAGCTCATCGTTGCCAAGGATTGCACCCTCTTTGATGCGTGCGAAACTGCCGCAGACGTAGAGGCTGTAATCGCGTCTCTTGAGGGCAAGAAGCTCGGCTACCAGAACGGTACCACCGGTAACTGGTACGTTGCAGGTGATGAAGATTGGGGCTACGACGGCTTTGCCAATGTAACGGCTACCGGCTACGGCACCGCCTCCGCCGCTGTTCTGGATCTGAAGAACGGCAACATCTTCGGTGTTGTTGTTGACGGCGCGCCCGCCGCTGCACTTGTCGCAGCAAACGCAGATAATGTGAAGCTGATCGACATCTCGCTGACTGAGGAGCAGTACGCCTTTGCTGTGAAGAAGGGTAACACCGCTCTTGTTCAGGAATTCAACGCTTACCTTGCCGAGATCAAGGCAGACGGCACCTTTGATCAGATCCTTGCCAAGTACTTCGAGGGCGAGGGTGAGAAGGTCGGTTACGAGATTTTCCGCGGTTGATAGAAACAGGCAGGATCCTCGCCGCACGGCGGGGATTCTGTGCGTATAGAAGGATCCTTTTATGAATGATTTTCAAATCAAGCTGAATACCTTCATCGAAACGATGAAGGAGCCCTTCTGGCAGGAGGGGCTTGTCATTGGCTTGACCAATACGGTCAAGATCGCGATCCTCGGTCTGCTTATCGGCATTGTGATCGGTACGCTGATCGCAGTCATCAAGGTCGCGCCCAAATACAGCCGCGTGATGCGTGTTCTCGATAAGATCTGCACCGTCTACGTGGCGATCTTCCGCGGGACACCGATGGTAGTACAGCTTTTGCTTACATACTACTGTATACTGCCTACGCTTGGCGTTGTCGGCGTTGATGCGGTAACGGTAGGTGTTGCCGTGTTCGGTATGAACAGCGGTGCCTATGTATCCGAGATGATGCGCGGTGGCATCGGTGCTGTGGATATCGGGCAGATGGAGGCAGGCCGTGCGCTCGGTCTTTCTTATCCTACCGTCATGCTCAAGGTGGTCGTTCCGCAGGCGATCAAGAACATCATTCCCACGCTCGGTAATGAGTTCATCACCCTGATCAAGGAAACGTCGGTGCTCAGCTTTATCACGGTATACGACCTTTATACCATGTTCAACAGCATGGTGGGTCTGACCTACGAGCCGACCGTTCCGTACCTTGCCATGGCCATGATCTACATCTTGCTCGTCCTCATCATCACGCTCCTTATTCGGATCGTGGAAAACATCCTTGCAAAGAGCGACCGCAATCGGAAGGGAGGGCGTAAGAAGGCATGAGAAACGCCATGATCGAGGTCAAAGGCCTCTCTAAATCCTTTGGTGATCTTACCGTCCTCAAGAATATCTCCACCACCATTTGGGAGGGAGAAAAGGTTGCCGTCATCGGCCCGTCGGGCAGCGGCAAATCCACCTTCCTGCGTTGCCTCAACTGCATGGAGGATCCCAGCGGCGGCGCGATCATCTTTGACAACGAGAACCTCGCCGATATGCGCGTGGACATCAACCGCCACCGCGAAAATATCGGCATGGTGTTCCAGCAGTTCAACCTGTTCAACAACAAGACCGTCATCGGGAATATTATGCTTGCGCCCGTTCATCTCCGCAAGAAGAAGCTCGTGGCCGCACGCCGTGCAAACGCATGGCAGAGCTTTCTGAATGTTTTCCGTCGGACAAAGAAGCCGCTTACGGCCATCACTGACACTAAAAAATCCATCATCGCCGAGGAGCGGGAGCGCGCGCGTGCCCTGCTTGCCCGCATCGGCCTTTCCGAAAAAGAGAACGATTATCCGTCCACGGTTTCGGGCGGACAGAAGCAGCGTATTGCCATCATCCGTGCGTTGGCCATGAATCCGAAGGTCATGCTCTTTGACGAGCCTACCTCCGCCCTCGACCCCGAAATGGTCGGGGAAGTACTCGACCTTATTAAGGAGCTTGCAGGTGAGGGAATGACCATGGTGATCGTTACCCACGAGATGGGCTTTGCCCGTGAGGTGGCAGACCGCGTGCTCTTCATGAGCGACGGCGGCATCACCGAGGAGGGTGCTCCTGCGGAGCTGTTTGACAATCCGCAAAATCCCCGTACCAAGCAATTTCTTAAATGCGTCCTTTAACAAAAACAAGGGAACGCTCTCCACACAAGAAAAGCCGAGCTATGCTCGGCTTTTCGGGTATTGAAAGGATCCGATATGAAGCAAAGCTTAGAGAAGCGGGATGCCCTGTCCTATTTTGAAGAATATTCCCGCATTCCGCACGGCTCGGGCAATATGATCGCCGCAGGGGAATTTTGCCGCCGCTTTGCCGCCGAAAACGGCCTCGATTTTCTGAAGGACAGCCACGGGAACGTGCTGATCCGCAAGCCTGCCTCGCGCGGCGCGGAGGGGGCACCCCCCGTGATCCTACAAGGACATCTCGATATGGTGGCCGTACAGGATGCGGACTCTTCGGTGGATATGGAGCGCGAGGGCATCACCCTCGTGCGAGAGGGGGATACCCTCCGCGCTGACGGCACAAGCCTTGGTGCGGATAACGGCATTGCCGTTGGCATGATGCTCTCTGTCCTTGCCGACAGGGAGGCCGTGCATCCGCCTCTTGAGGCGGTGTTCACCGTCGATGAGGAGATCGGGCTTCTCGGCGCGCTCGCATTTGACAAAGCCTGCTTGCAGGGCAAGCACTATATCAACCTGGATGCAGAGGGTGAGGGGCATTTCACCGTGTCCTGTGCAGGCGGTGCCACCGCCGAGATCAGGCTACCCGTGTGTCGCGAAATGCAGAAGGGACACGTTTTTCGTGTTGTGATCGACGGCCTCTCCGGAGGGCATTCGGGCATGGAGATCGGTGAGGGGCGTGCCAACGCACTCTGTCTTGCGGCAGAGCTGCTTGCAGAGCTTTCCCACCGCATTTCCTATGCGCTCCTCGCCTTTACGGGCGGCGAGAAGGATAATGCCATTCCAACATCGGCTTCCTTTGCGCTTGTCAGCGCCGATCCGCACGCCAAGGAGGAGCTGCTTCTGCTTCTTGCCGCCCTGCGCGAGCGTCTACAGGAAAAGGAGCCCTCCCTCATCACCGCGATGGTAGAGGAGGATGGGGAGGACGGGGAATCCCCCCTCGCTTTGGGGGAAGAAGGCACCCGTGTGTTCCGAGAGCTTCTGCTTGCCCTGCCAAACGGCGTGCGCGCCATGAGTCGGGAGATCGCGGGGCTGGTGCAGACCTCGGCCAATCTGGCCGTTGCCGCGCTCGACGCGGAGGCGGCCACGGTGACGGTGTCGGTGCGCAGCTCCGTGGGGAAGGAAAAGGAGGATCTTCTTTCCGAGATCGAGGCACTTGTGGCACGGCTTGGCGGAGAATGCTCGGTCCACGGCGAGTACCCTGCGTGGGAATACCGCGCGCACTCACCTCTGCGCGATCATGCCTGCGCGGTCTACCGTCGTCTGAACGGAAAAGAGCCGATCGTGGAGGCCATCCACGCAGGGCTTGAATGCGGTGTGTTCTACGACGCGATCCCCGACCTTGATTGCATCGCCTTCGGCCCACAGATGGAGGATATCCACACACCGCGTGAGAGGCTTTCTATTTCCTCCGCACAGCGCACAGAGGTACTTTTGCGTGCCCTGCTTGCGGAGCTTTGCAAAGGAGATTAACCGACATGACGCCGATTGAAGAAATACGCGCCTCTCTTTCGGAGGGTGAGGCGGCACTCATCACCAGCGGAGCCAACCGCTTTTATCTGACGGGCTTTTCGTCCTCTGCGGGAGAGATCCTCGTTACGCGGCAAAAGGCTTATTTCATCGTAGATTTTCGGTATATCGAGGCCGCAAGAGCCGCCGTTCGGAGCGCAGAGGTCATTCTAATGCAATCCCTCGCCGGCCAAAGACAGGATCTGCTTGCCGCGGCAGGGGTCAAGACCTTATATATCGAAACAGAAACGGCCAGCGTGCGTGCGCTGGCAGGCTATCGCGCGGCGCATCCTGCGGTCACCGTGTCGGAGGACGGGCGCATAGATGCGCTTCTGCACGATCTGCGCTCGGTAAAGCGGTCGGAGGAGATCGCGCACATCCGCGCGGCACAGGAAATGACGGATGCAACCTTTTCCTATATTCTGGAGCGCATTGCCGCCCGAAGAACAGAGCGCGAGATCGCCTTGGATATGGAATTTTATATGCGCCGTCTTGGTAGCGAGGGGGTTGCCTTTGATACGATCGTCGTATCGGGCAAGAATTCCTCCATGCCGCACGGTGTGCCGACCGATAAGCCGATTGCGCGCGGTGATTTTATCACCATGGATTTCGGTGCCGTTTCGGGCGGCTACTGTGCGGACATGACGCGCACGGTGGCGGTCGGTGAGGTAAGCGATCTCGGGAGGGATGTTTACCGCACCGTCCTGACAGCACAGGAAAAGGCACTCGCCGCTATCCGTCCCGGTATGCGCGGTGTTGACGTGGATCGCATCGCACGCGAGCACATTGCCGCCGCAGGGTATGACGGATTTTTCGGGCACGGTCTTGGCCACAGCCTCGGCATTGAGGTGCATGAGTCCCCCGCCTGCAATACACGGGATACCACCGTTCTCCGTGAGGGAATGGTCATGACGGTAGAGCCGGGCATCTATCTTGACGGCCGCTTTGGCGTGCGCACCGAGGACATGGTCCTTTTGACAGAAAACGGCGCGGAAAACCTGACACATAGCAAAAA
>JAZOOW010000040.1:0-8065 GCA_045655145.1 Eubacteriales bacterium
GGCCGGCGCAAAGGGCGTGTGTGCGCCCCTTTTCTTATGCTCTTTCTTCAAATATCTTCTCTGCCACCGCGGCAATTCTTGCCGCTTCCGCGGCGTCTGCCGTGCGGAGAGGCTTCTTTTTCGGGGTCCCCCAGACCGAAAAGAGAGAGGGGCCGATCCACTCGTTCGGCTCTGTGTCGGTAAACAGACCGTAGAGAATGGAAAGGGAAGCTCGCCTTGGCTTCATAAAGATCCATTTCATCGGATATTTGATGATGGCGTATATCCATTTCGGATAATGCGCCGTAATGCCCGTAGAGGAGATGCCGGGGTGCGTGACGGCGATATGCAGGTCAGGGTATTCCTTTTGCAACGCAAAGAGCGCGTAGGTCAGATGCCGTTTGGCGTTGCCGTAGGCAAGGCTGTGCTTCTCACGCTTGCGGAAATCTACGTCCAGAGGATCTGTTTTTGCATAGTTGTGTGCAATACTGCCGACGGCCACGATGCGGCTCCCCTTTTCGCGGAGAACGGGGAGTAGGGTGCGCGTGATGTAATACGGCGCAGCAAAATTGATCTCAAAGACATTGTCGTACCCCGTTTTGCAGATCTTGCGCGGAATATGATAAGCCCCTGCATTGTGGATGATGGCATCGGGGGGCGTGGCCATCAGCTCATCGCAAAGCGCACGCACGGTATCCATCCGTGAGAGATCGGCAGAAAGACGGCGGATGTTGGCATCGGGAAAATCGGCGCGCAGACGTGCTTCGGCCGCGGCGGCCTTTTCCCGGTTGCGGTCGATCATCAGAAGACTGCCGCCAAGCGCGAGAATATGCCGCGCGAGTGCCTGTCCAAGCCCGCCCGTTGATCCGAAAAGGGCGATCTGCTTTCCTCTGAGGGAGGCGGTATGCTTTCGGAGCCACGCTTTCGTCGTCATGGCTTATTTCCCAAGCTCTTTTGTGCGACGGTAGGAGGCAGATACAGCCTCGATGCAAGCCGAGCGGAAGGCTGAGTTTTCAAGAGCACGGACACCCTCAATGGTGCTGCCTGCAGGACTGCAAACGGCATCCTTCAGCTCCTCGGGGTGACGGCCTGTTTCAAGCACGGTCTTTCCCGCACCGAGCACGGTCTTGGCGGCATAGGCAATGGCCTTGTCACGCGGAAGCCCGCACATCACACCGCCGTCAGCCAATGCCTCGATAAACATATACACAAAGGCAGGGCCACAGCCCGAAACGGCACTGGCCGCATCCATGAATTTTTCGTCAATACGGTCGCAAAGGCCTGCGTGCTCCATGGCAGAGAGGAAGAGCGAAATATCCTCCTCGGTCACAAGCGCATTCGGGGTATACAGGATCATACCCTCGCCTACACAGGCAGGGGTATTCGGCATCATACGGATGATGGGGTAATCACCCCCTGCAAGACGGGAGAGCGTGGCAAGATCCACCCCTGCCGCCATGCTGACCAGCAAAAAGCGGTCACGGCGTGCGGCAAGCGTGTCGCGGATATCCTCCAGAACGGCGGAAAGCACCTGCGGCTTCACACCAAGGAAGATCACGTCACACGTAGCGGCCAGCTCACGGTTGGTGGCCAAAGCGGAGGCACCGTGCTCGGCGGAAAAGGCGGAGGCCCTTTCTGCACTTGCATCGGCAACATATACGGTATGTGCAGTTTTAGCGGCGGCCGCGGCGAGCGTGCCGCCCATGTTGCCGCAACCGATAAATCCGATTTTTTTCATAATTTCTCCTAACGGATCTGTCCGTTTCCACGGATGATGTATTTGTAAGAGGTCAGCTCGCAAAGCCCCATCGGGCCGCGTGCGTGCAGCTTTTGCGTAGAAATGCCCATCTCACAGCCAAGCCCGAATTCACCGCCGTCGGTGAAGCGCGTAGAGGCATTGACGTATACAGCCGCGCTGTCCACCTCTGCTGTAAAGCGCGCGGCGGCATTCGCGTTTTCGGTGATGATGCACTCGCTATGTCCTGTGGAATGCGCACGGATATGTGCGATGGCCTCATCTACGTCCGCAACGACTGCCACGGCAAGAATATAATCCAAAAATTCGGTGTCAAAATCGGTGGGGGATGCGGGTGTTCCCGCAATGATGGTGGCGGCCTCCGCATCAAGGCGCAGCTCAACAGAAGGGAGCCCCTTGGCGGCGCGGTCGGTTACAAGACGCTGATAAAGGAGCGGGAGCACCTCTTTTGCCACGTCGCGGTGGACAAGGCAGACCTCTGCCGCATTACATACCGATGGGCGGCTGGTTTTGGCGTTTTCCAAAATGTTAAGAGCCTTTTCAATGTCCGCGTCACGGTCTATGTAAATGTGGCAAATGCCCGTTCCCGTTTCAATGCAGGGAACCTTGGCGTTCTCCACACAGGCGCGGATCAGCCCCGCACCGCCGCGCGGAATGAGCATATCTACCTGTCCCACCGCCGTCATCAGCGCGGTCGCGCTGTCGCGGGAGGTGTCCTCAACCAAAGAAACGGCATCCTCGGGGAAATTGGCGGCACGAAGCCCGTCACGCAGAGCCGCGGCGATCGCCATATTGGAGTGGATGGCCTCCTTGCCGCCGCGGAGCACGCAGACATTGCCTGCCTTGATCGAGAGCGAAGCGGCATCCGAGGTCACGTTCGGGCGGCTCTCATAGATCATGGCGAGCACCCCAAGCGGTACGGAAACCTTTTCGATCAACAGCCCGTTCGGGCGGGTGGTCTTTTCTATGATGCGCCCCAAGGGGTCGGGGAGGTGCGTCACCTCACGCACCGCCTCTGCCATCGCGGCGATCCTTGCCTCCGTCAGGGTCAGACGGTCGATCATCACAGGCGAGATGCGCTCCCGCGCCGCCTCCACGTCAAGCGCATTGGCGGCAAGAATGCTTTGCGTGTGCGCGTCCAAGGCATCCGCCATAGAAAGGAGGGCGGCGTTGCGCTCTGCCTCCGTTTTGATGGCCAGCATGCTCTTTGCGGCACAGGCCTTTTTCAATATTTCTTGTGTCGTCATAGTAATCTTCCTAACCTACGCTTGCTTTTTTCCAAAGAAGCGCGTGCCGATGGGCTTACTCTCGATGATGTCATAAAGCCACTCGGGGCGCTCACCCGTTGTGATGACCATATCAATGCCGTCCTGCATACAAAGTGCGGCGGCGTTCAGCTTCGTGCACATACCGCCTGTTCCGAGATGGCCGTCAGAGCCGCCGCCAAGCGCGCGGATCTCATCGGTGATCTCATAGACATTTGAAAGAAGGGTGGCATTTTTATCCTTGTGGGGGTCTGCCGTATACAGTCCCTCAATATCCGAGAGAAGGATCAAAAGATCCGCCCCTGCCTCGGTGGCCACGATCGCGGCCAGCGCGTCGTTATCACCCACCGAGATCTCCTCGGTGGAAACGGTGTCGTTTTCATTGATGACGGGCAGAACGTTCATTTCGAGAAGGCGGCTGAGCGTGTTACAGAAGTTCTCGTTCCGCTGTTCGTTCTTGAGGTCGCTTCCCGTCAGAAGGATCTGGGCGATCGTGTGCCCGTATTCCGAAAAATATTTATCGTACACGTACATCAGCTCGCATTGCCCCACTGCGGCCGCGGCCTGCTTTGTAGGCATATCCGAGGGACGGGAAAGAAGCCCCAGCTTACCGATGCCCATGCCGATCGCGCCCGAGGAAACCAAGATTACCTCATGCCCCGCATTCTTCAGATCGCTCAGCACACAGCAGAGCTTTTCCACATGGCGGATATTCAAATTTCCCGTTGCATGTGTGAGCGTGGAGGTGCCCACCTTGATTACAATACGCATAATAATCCTCTTTATGTAATACAGTCTTATATATTAGAATTATACTCTACTTTGCCCTCGGTGTCAAGATTTGCAGGCAAGAAATCCAAAAAAGCACCTGCAGGGCAGGTGCTTTTTGGGGAAAGTCGCATTGCACGGACATTCTTTGAATTTACAAATTCCAATCAATATTTTTCTTACATATAGGACATGATTCAACATCATATGGAATCGGCTTTTTACAATAAGGGCATATGTACGATTGCTTTTTTAATTCTTCTTTTGGTACACGGTATTGCACAATCGTTCGATCAGGCAACGCAATTACGTATAAATAACCTATAATTCCTAACCAAAAGCACATAGCAAAACTATGAGATTCCTTGCCGTGCCCTTTTTCGCACGCAATATCTGAAAATTTTACAGCCACAGCCACTTGAACAACTAGCAGGACACCCAAGAAAAGTGCATAGAAAACTACCATGATAAAAGCCTCATTAAAAATAAAAAAGTGTGCACAACCGAAGCTATGCACACCGAAAAACGCAAACCCCGATTGTTGTCACACAAACTAATCGGAATAGGAATATTTCAGCCATACTCAAATTACGGAGGAGCTTGCATTTTTGCCAAACTCATGTAATTTAAGCATAGCCGAAAAAGGGTATAGTATCCCTAAAAGCAAAAAATACCCCTATTTCCAATTATTCAGTTTGTGTGACAAGTGTAGTATAACATAGCTTGCGGTGGTTGTCAATAGAAAATCACGCTGTAGGCGTGTATATCATCAATTCCGAAGGAATTGCATATCATCAATGCGGAGCATTGTATATCATCAAGCCGCAGGTAAAATGCACGCTGGCGCGTGATGAGATACAGCCCCAAAGGGGCCGATGATATGCACCGCACTTCGTGCGGTGATGATATACCAAGCCTGCGGCTTGGATAAAAAAATAGCAACCCAATCGGGTTGCTATTTTTTGGTGGGGGAAGATGGATTCGGACCATCGAAGTCAGTGACAACAGATTTACAGTCTGCCCCCTTTGGCCACTCGGGAATTCCCCCATATGAGAGAGAGCCTATGCGGAGGCTCTCTTGGAGCTGGTGAACGGAGTCGAACCATCAACCTGCTGATTACAAATCAGCTGCTCTGCCATTGAGCCACACCAGCATATCTGGCTTTCAACGAAAGTGATTATACCATATCCTGCACCGATTGTCAACCGTTTTTTCAAAAAAGTTTGCAAAAAAAGCAAAGTCAATGAAAAAATTTATTCCACCCTTGACATTTTCTTCCGAGTATGGTAACATAATAGGAGAAAGGGAGTAGTTCCGAAGCGCAAGCTTTGTTGCATCCTCGTCACAACGGTCGTTTTGACCCGGGGGTGCAGGTCGCAAGACGAACAAGACTTTTATCACAAGGTGTGGTAAAGGTCTTTTTTTTGCCCTTGCCGTGCTTATCAAAATCAAATTTGGAGGAACAAAAGTGAAATTTTATTGCGAAGACAAAGACCGCGTGCTTTCCTCTCTCGGCTCATCCGAGGAAGGATTGAGCTCTGCCGAAGCGCAGAAGAGGCTCGAAGCTAACGGCAAAAACAAGCTTGCCGCCGCAAAAGGCAAATCTCTCGTTCGCCGTTTTCTTGAGCAGCTTGCCGATCCGATGATCATCATTCTCTTGGTGGCGGCACTCATCAGCGGTGTGCTTGCTGTTGTTGAGAATGAAAGCTTTGCCGACGTGATCATCATTCTTGCGGTTGTTATCGTAAACGCTGTGCTTGGCGTTTATCAGGAAAGCAAGGCGGAAAAAGCGATCGAAGCGCTCCAGGAGATGTCCGCGGCAACCTCCAAGGTGCTGCGTGACGGTAAGGTGCAGATCGTGCATAGCGAGGATCTCGTTGTCGGCGATATCATTCTTCTTGAAGCAGGCGATGCCGTTCCTGCCGATGCGCGTATCTTGGAGAACGCATCGCTCAAGGTTGAGGAAGCAGCACTGACAGGTGAATCCGTTCCCGTTACGAAGTTTATTGATATTATTAACCTCAAGGACGGCGAAAAGGACGTTCCGCTTGGTGACCGTAAGAACATGCTCTATATGGGCTCGACCGTAGTTTACGGACGCGGAACTGCCGTCGTTACTGCTACGGGCATGGACACCGAAATGGGCAAGATCGCCTCTGCACTCCAAGCCGCAGAAGAAGGAGAAACGCCCTTGCAGCGAAAGCTCAATCAGCTCTCCGGGGTGCTCACTTGGCTCGTTCTCGGTATCTGCGTGATCGTATTCGGCGTTCAGCTCGTTCGTGCAGGCAACTTTAACTTTACAGATACCATACTCCCGTCCTTTATGATCGCGGTTTCCTTGGCGGTTGCCGCCATTCCCGAGGGGCTTTCTATGGTTGTTACCGTCGTTCTTTCCATGGGCGTTACGAATATGTCCAAGCGCAACGCCATCATTCGTCGCTTGACTGCGGTTGAAACGCTGGGCTGCGCACAGATCATCTGCTCTGACAAGACCGGTACGCTGACGCAGAACAAGATGACCGTTGTTGACTACTTCGGTGAAAATGAAGAACACCTTCCGCGCGCTATGGCGCTCTGCTGCGATGCCGAGCTTGACACCGACGGCAACGTCACGGGTGAGCCTACCGAGGCGGCGCTCGTTGCTTGGGCAGATAAGCTGGGCTTAAAGAAATACGAGCTTAAGGTAAAGCATCCTCGCTGCGGAGAAGCTCCCTTTGATTCGGGCAGAAAGATGATGTCCACCGTTCACATGTCGGAGGGCGGCGTCATTCAGTACACCAAGGGCGCACCCGACGTCATCATCGGCAAATGCACGCATTATCTGAAGGACGGCGTAGCCGTTCCGATGACCGAGGACTACAAGGCCGGAATACTCACCGCAAACAAGGCGATGGCAGACAAGGCACTCCGTGTTCTTGCCTGCGCCGAGCGCGTTTGGAGCAATACCCCCGATGTTTACGATGCAGAATATCTCGAAACTGAGCTTTGCTTCGTAGGTCTTTGCGGCATGATCGATCCCGTTCGTCCCGAGGTTAAGGACGCGATCGTTGAATGTCGAAGCGCAGGCGTTCGCCCCATTATGATCACGGGTGACCACATTGATACGGCTGTTGCGATCGCCAAGGAGCTTGGTATTATCACCGATGATACCTACGCGATCACAGGTGCACAGCTGAACGATATGGACGATGCGGAATTTGAATCCAAATTCAAAGAGATCAGCGTTTACGCACGCGTTCAGCCCGAGCATAAGACGAGGATCGTCAATGCTTGGCGCAAAGCAGGCTATGTTACGGCTATGACCGGAGACGGTGTTAACGACGCCCCCTCCATCAAGAGTGCCGATATCGGCGTTGGTATGGGTATCACGGGTACCGACGTTACCAAAAACGTTGCCGATATGGTGCTTGCCGACGACAACTTTGCCACCATCGTAGGCGCAGTTGAGGAAGGCCGCCGTATTTACGACAACATCCGCAAGGCAATTCAGTTCCTTCTCGGCTCGAATATGTCCGAGGTGCTTTCCATCTTTACGGCAACGCTGATGGGCTTCACCATTCTCAAGCCCGTGCACCTCTTGTGGATCAACCTTGTTACCGACTGTTTCCCCGCACTTGCGCTCGGTATGGAGAAGGCAGAGCCCGATATTATGAAGCGTAAGCCCCGTAGTTCAAAATCCGGCATCTTTGCCGACGGTATGGGCGTAGATGTTGCGTATCAAGGCGTGCTTGTAACCATCCTCACGATTCTCTCCTATTTTATCGGTCATTTCGTAGAGACCGGAACCTGGGAGATCACAAACAGTGCCCGCGGTATGACAATGGCATTCCTCACGATGTCTATGGCAGAGGTGTTCCACAGCTTTAACATGCGTTCTCAGCGCGGTAGCATGTTCACCCTTGGTTCTCACAACAAGACCCTTTGGATCGCTGCTATCGGCTCCCTGATTGCGACCACGCTCGTATGTGAGGTTCCGTTCCTTGCCGGCGCATTCGGATTTGCAAGTGTCGGCGCCACCGAGTATCTGATCGCGCTTGCTCTCGGCGTAGTGGTTATCCCTGTTGTTGAGCTTGTAAAGCTGATCCAGAGAAAGAGATCGGCAAATAAGTAATTCGCGTCCAAGTGACCGCTAAAAATTTTGGCGGTCACTTTCCGTTGTGTCAACAAGACAACCCCCGGTTCTACCGGGGGCGGGAAACGGCTTCAGCAACAATAAAAAGACGAGCTACAAGCAGAGAGATTGAAAACAATTAAACCTCCAAGTATAATAGTAAATGGTTTGGCGACCGCATTACT
>JAZOOW010000041.1:0-18771 GCA_045655145.1 Eubacteriales bacterium
CGATGTATGCGGTCAAGAGCATATCACCGATATTCTGAAATATGAGGTAGCCGAAAACAAGCCCTCGCACGCCTATTTGTTCTGTGGCTCTCGCGGAACGGGTAAGACCTCCTGTGCCAAGATCCTTGCCAAGGCAGTGAACTGTGAGGAACCGAAAAACGGCAATCCGTGCAACGCCTGCGCGGCCTGCCGCTCTATAGACAGCGGTGTTGCAACCGATGTCATAGAGATGGATGCCGCCAGCAATACGGGCGTTGATCATGTGCGTGATATCAAGGATGAGATCGTCTTCACACCTGCAGATCTGCGTTACCGCGTTTATATCATTGATGAGGTACACATGATGTCCGGCAGTGCCTTCAACGCACTCCTCAAAACGCTGGAGGAGCCGCCGCAGCATGTTGTTTTTATCTTAGCAACAACCGAGCTGCAAAAGCTCCCGAGCACGATCGTTTCTCGTTGTCAGCATTTTGATTTCCGTCGTCTTTCTTCTTCTGTCATCGTTGAGCGACTGATGAAGATCGCCGCAGCAGAAGGTATCTCACTTACGGCAGACGGGGCGCGTATTCTGGCGCGCATGGCACTTGGCGGCATGCGTGATGCGATCAGCCTTCTTGAACTTTGCGCCGGTATGAACAAAACGGTTGATGCTTCCCTGGTAACCGAGATTTTGGGGGCAGGGAACCGTGCGGTGATCGAGCGTCTGATTGCTGCCATCCTCGCCAAGGATTATACAACCATGTATGGGATCGTCGCAGACGAGGTCATGTCATCACGTGATCTAGCCGTTTTGCTTCGTGATATTCTGGAGTATTACCGCGATCTTTTGGTGATAAAGACCGCAAAAAATGCGGCAGATTATCTTGACCTTTCTGATGTGGAATTTTTCGCTCTGTTGGAGATTGCTGAACGCTTTACGATCAGCACGCTTCTTTATCATAGTCGTCTTTTGGAGGGGGCGCAGACCTCTATGCTCCGTGCCGATGCACCGCGACGCTCAATTTTTGAGCTTACGCTGGCACGTATGTGTGAGCCCAAGCTTTCGGATACACCGGAGAGCATGCTTGCGCGGCTGGAAACGCTTGAAAATGATCTTGCCCGTTTGAAATACGGCGGCGTGCAGGTAGGTTCCTCGACACCGGATATTGCGATGCCCGAAAAAGATGCGAAGGGGCAAGGTGAGACAGGAGCAAGGCTTGAAAACGACTCCGTGTCGCTTCCCCTCGAAAAGCAGGAGGACGTGCCCTGTGCGGATGCATCTGTGGGTGAAAATGCGTCTGCAGGGGCAATGACATATCGTCGTCTTTCCACGTGGACAGAGATCGTGGAGAAGGTGGCACGGATCCGCCCGGGTGTGCGCGGCTTTCTCGATAATGCCAAGGCGTACGTTTCTTCCGATCGATCCGCTTATCTCATTCGCGTAGGAAGTCCCTTCTTTGTCAAAATGCTCAGTCGCGCCGATACAGAGAGCGCGATCAAAATGGCAATTGCCGAGGAGGAGGACTGCGACATCACACGTGCATCCTTTAAGATCGTCAGCGAAGGAGAGGTGCCTCGCGGTACTCTCTTTGATGAGCTTTCCGATATATTATCGCAAGAACAATAACCGCAAAGGAGAACAGATATGAAGGTCAGAATTCCCAAGGAAATGGGCGGTGGTCCCGCAGGCATGTCCGGTATGCTCAAGCAGGCCCAAAAAATGCAAGAGGATATGGCGGCGAAGCAGGCAGAGCTTGAGGCGGCTGAATATGAAGCATCTGCCGGCGGCGGTATGGTTACCGTACGCATCAACGGCAAAAAGGAGATTCTCTCTCTTGATGTGAAGCCGGATATTGTAGACCCCGATGATATTGAAACGATGACGGATATTATCGTGGCTGCTGTCAACGAGGCGATCCGTCGTGTTGAGGATACGGCCAGCGCGGAAATGAGCAAGATTACAGGCCAGATGAATCTTGGCGGCATGGGCTTGCCGGGGATGTTCTGATATGGCTGATTTTGTTGCACCTCTTCAAAATCTGATCGATCATTTTCGGCGGCTCCCGGGCATCGGTGGGAAAACAGCCGTGCGTCTTGCGTTTGCCGTGATGGAGCTTTCGGACGAGGAGGCAGATGCCTTTGCCTCTGCCATTATAGGTGCCAAGCAGGATATCCACCTCTGTGCGACCTGCTGTAACATATCCGCCAATGAGCAGTGTCCCATTTGTATGGATGAGGGGCGCGACCGCAGTATCATCTGTGTGCTTGAGGATGCCAAGGCAGTTATGGCTATTGAAAAGGTTCATGACTATCGCGGTACGTATCACGTTCTCGGTGGGGCACTCTCTCCCATGAATGGGGTAGGGCCTGACCGCTTGCACATCCGCGAGCTTTTAGCGCGCTTGGGGGATGACCGCGTGAATGAGGTGATCCTGGCGACAAATCCCACGGTAGAAGGGGAGGCAACCGCCATGTATCTTGCAAAGCTCCTCAAGCCGCTTGGTGTGACCGTCAGCCGCTTGGCTTACGGAATCCCCGTAGGCGGCGACCTCGAATACGCCGATGAGGTCACGCTTCACCGCGCCATCGAGGGACGCCGTCCCTTATAACGAACAAGCGCACCGCGTTCAGATCGCGGTGCGCTTGTTCTGTTTTTGGTAAAGCGTTTAGAGGGAGACGTTTCCGTCGCTGCAAACTACCTCCGTCGCGGGAATAATATAATTAGTGCCCTGCCACCACTCACCGTTCCAATTAGTGCCCAAGGCAATCGCCTTCCACTGTGTGACTGTCCCCTTATAGCGAACGTTCACCAAGGAGGTGCAACCCCTGAACGCCTGCTCGCCGATGCTTGTGACCGAGGAAGGGATCTCAACGCTCGTCAAGGAGGAGCAATTCATGAATGCAGACGCGCCGATGCTCGTGACCGAGGAAGGAATCTCAACGCTCGTCAAGGAGGAGCAACGGTAGAACGCATAGTCACCGATCCTTGTGACCGAGGACGGGATTTCGATACTCGTCAGGGAGGTGCAACCGCAGAACGCAGCGCGGCCGATGCTCGTGACCGAGGACGGGATCTCAACGCTCGTCAAGGAGGAGCAATTCATGAATGCAGACTCGCCGATGGAAATAACGGGCACCTCTCCGTCAATTTTTTCAGGAATCGCGACGGCTGTGGCCTCGCTTAACGTATGGCCGATAACCGCATAGCCGCCCTCCACACCACGGTATTTGATGTTGTTTACCGTAACTCCTTTTCCGATGTGGGCGGTTCCTGTATAAGGCGGGGTAGTGCCTCCCAGAGTGTCTCCCTGTCCCAGAGCATCTCCCTGTCCCGGAGCATCTCCCTGTCCCGGGAGAAGGGAGCAAGCCGGCAACACGCAAAGCAAGAGCGCAAGAAAAAGAAGAAGCACAAAGAGCGTTTTTGTTTTTTTCATAGTCTTTCCTCCACAAATAAAAAAAGTGCGCAGCAGAAGCTGCGCACTGAAAAATGTACAGCTCCATTTGCTGCGACACAAATGCTTTCTAACACACACAAATAGGCGTACGAAAACAGGGCGTACATTTTTACCAAAGTAAAAAAATACACCTATGTATGTGCTATTCATTTGTGTCGCACCTTCATTGTAGCACTATTTTTCTAAAATGTAAAGGACTTTTTGAAAAAAATCCCCGCCAAGCTTGCTCGGCGGGGTGCTTTTTAGTTAATCTTGTATTTCAATCTCAAATTATCCGCGATCATGGCAATAAATTCGCTGTTTGTGGGCTTGCCGCGGTTGTTTTGGATGGTGTATCCGAAATAAGAATTCAGCACATCCACATCTCCGCGATCCCATGCAACCTCAATGGCGTGACGGATAGCGCGCTCAACACGTGAGGTAGTCGTGGCGTATTTTTTAGCAACCGTCGGATAGAGGATTTTGGTAACCGAATTGATCATGTCATTATCTGCAATCGTCATCAGAATGGCAGTTCTTAAATATTGATATCCCTTAATATGTGCAGGAACACCGATTTGGTGAATGATCTTGGTGACCTGTGTTTCCATGTCCGGTACCTGAACACCGCCTTTTGCAACAGAACCGCTTGTGCGTATTCTGGTAAAACTGCGGATGTGTTCAAAGAGGCTGGGATAATCAAACGGCTTCAAAAGGCAAAGATCTGCACCGGCATTGGTCGCCTCCATAAACATGTTGGCATTCGAGGCGAGGGAAGCGAGGAGGTAGATTGGCTTTTTGCTGGGAGAAAAATCAAAGGAGGAGCAATTGCGGATCACACCGATCCCATCAATTTTCGGAAGCCATGCATCCAGAATCACAAGGTCCGGACGAAAGCTTCCGATTTTGGTGATGGCATCCTCGCCGTTTGTTGCCTCCTCTACATAATGGTATCCCGCCTTATACAGATTTTCGCGCAGAGAACGGCGTTCCTCGCGGCTTTCGTCTGCAATCAGGATTTTGGCTGTGTATTCCATTGTTTTTGTTCCTCCTTGGTAAAATTTGGTAGATGATGTAATTTTACCATATTTTTCCTGTTTTTTCAAGTAGGTATGGCGAAAAATAATTGACAAAAAATGGAAGATAAAGTTGTAGAAAATAACCAAATTTGCCTAGAAAAAAGAGAAAACGGGAAGAAAGAGGTCGAAAAGGGGAGGAGGGCCTCCAAAAACAAAGGGGGTATTTCGTTGGGAGGATAGAATTTTGTGGAAATTATGAAGAAAAGAAAAACATTATGAAAAATTTGCGATTTTTCGCAAGAACAGTTGCAAAATGCAGTGTTTTGTGCTATACTGTAGTATGGAAGTATGTGGGTTTCCGCTTCCGCAAAACCTAATCACAATATAGATAGAGGAGAATGGAAATGACTCAAAACAAGCATGTACAGGCATGGCTTTCCGAGATGCGAGAGCTCGTAAATCCCGACAAGGTGGTCTGGATTGATGGTAGCGAGGCACAGCTCGAGGAGCTGCGCGCGATTGCAGTGAGCACCGGTGAGCTGGAAAAACTGAATGAGGAGCTTCTTCCCGGATGTTACCTGCACAGAACGCGGCAGAACGATGTTGCCCGCGTTGAGGATAGAACCTTTATTTGCGCACACACCAAGGAGACAGCAGGTCCTACCAATAACTGGTGTGATCCCAAGGAAATGTACAAGAAGCTTTACAACATCGCCCGCGGTTCATATCAGGGAAGAACGATGTACATCATTCCGTTTTCCATGGGGCCGATCGGATCTCCTCTTGCCAAGATCGGTATTGAGGTTACAGATTCGATCTATGTTGTTTTGAACATGGCCATCATGACACGCGTTGGTACACGTGTTTTGGAAACACTTGGCGATTCCAATGACTTCGTGCGCGGCTTCCATGCTTCCTGTGATATCGATCCCGAAAACCGTTACATCTGCCAGTTCCCGGAGGATAATACCATCATTTCGGTGAACTCCGCATACGGTGGCAACGTTCTTCTCGGCAAGAAGTGCTTTGCGTTGCGCATTGCGTCTTACCAGGGGTGGAAAGAGGGCTGGATGGCAGAGCATATGCTCATCCTTGGCCTTGAAAATCCGCAGGGTGATGTTAGATACATTGCTGCTGCATTCCCGTCGGCTTGCGGCAAGACAAACTTAGCCATGCTGATTCCGCCGGAGTATTTGAAGAAAAAAGGCTACAAGGTATGGACTGTCGGTGATGACATCGCTTGGATGCGCATCGGTGCAGACGGTCGCCTGTATGCCATCAACCCCGAGAATGGCTTCTTCGGCGTTGCTCCCGGTACTAATGAGAAGTCCAATTATAACGCTCTTGAGTCCACCAAGAAGAACACCATCTTCACAAACGTGGCGCACAATCTTGATAACAACACGGTATGGTGGGAGGGACTTGACAAGAATCCGCCCGAAAACGCCATTGACTGGAAGGGTCAGCCGTGGAATCCGTCTATGTTCGTAAAGGCTGATAAGTCCACCTATGCGGCACATCCCAACTCCCGCTTTACCGCGCCGGCAGAGAACTGCCCTTGCATTTCCGAGGAGTTTGATAAGGGTGCGGGCGTTCCGATCTCGGCTATCGTGTTCGGCGGTCGCCGTGCAAAATGCACACCGCTGGTATATCAGTCAAAGAGCTGGGAAAACGGTGTCTTTATCGGCTCTGCTATGGCATCCGAAACAACTGCCGCCGCCGCCGGTGCGGTTGGCGTAGTTCGTCGCGATCCGATGGCGATGCTTCCGTTCTGCGGCTATAATATGGGTGACTATTTCCGCCATTGGCTGGAGATGGGCCGTAAGCTTGGTGACAAGGCGCCCAAGATCTTCAATGTAAACTGGTTCCGCACCAATGACGAGGGCGAGTTCCTTTGGCCCGGATTTGGTGATAACATGCGTGTTCTCAACTGGATTATTGACCGTTGTGAGGGCACAGCCGATGCGGTTGAAACGGCGATCGGGTATGTCCCGAAGCCCGAGGACATTGATCTTACCGATCTTGACATGGATATGGATACGCTCCGTGGCATCCTGACTGTCGATAAGGCAACCTGGGAGAAGGAAGCCGCCGAGATCGAGGAGCACTACAAGAAGTTTGGTGATAAGCTTCCCGAGGAGCTGAAGGTACAACTGGCTACGCTGAAAAACAACCTGAAATAAGCCAAGATCCCCACCGCTTAGCGGTGGGGATCTTTTAGAAAATGGCGGAAAGCAAAAGAAAAAGCACAACGCTGAGGATGCCCTGTAACAGCTTCGCTTCCAGATAGCGGCGTGCGGAGAAGGGAGTTCCCTCTAAAAGGAGGAGGGCTTGCATGTGGACGGAACACCCGCCAAAGCTGATGGCAAATGCGGCAAGCATGGGGGCCATAACAGGGGCGTGATGTGCCATTTGCGACGCGAGAAGTGTAGATCCTCCGACCTCCAAAAAAGAATAGATAAACAAAAGCAGACCTCTGTTTTTGCAAAAAACAGATATGAGAGAAGCGAGTGCTGAAAAGACGGCCGTGAGTGCTGTGATGTGTAATGCGGAAAGCGTACAGCGCTTTACGGTGGTGAGAAAAGAGAAGGGGGGAGGTGCCTCGAATGCAGGACTTTTTTCGGAAGGATGCCTGCACGCGTGCGAGGCCTTAGGACGATAAAATAGAATCCCGCATAGGATCGCGGAAAGAATTTGCACAGTATAAAACAGGATACCAAGCTGCAGAGAGGAAAACATCTGCACGCCAACGCCGGCAATCACAAAGGCAGGCCCTGTATTATTGACAAAGGTGAGCAGGTAATCGCCCTCCTCCTTCGTGATCTCACCGTGTCGGTAAAGGTCAACCGCAGAACGCACTCCCAGGGGGAATCCACACAAGGCACCAAGAAAAAAAGGGAGAAGGAATACGGCACGCCCTGGTTGCACCGTATTGTTGCGCTCCTGTCCCAAGGTAGAGATCGTCGCCCCTATAAGATCCGAGAGGAGCATAAAGGGAAAAAGTGTGGGAATGATCGTTTCTGCACAGAGTCGGAATGCGGTGCTAACACTGCTGATCATCGTTTCTGCGTGAAAGAGCGCAATAAAAAGAAGAGAGAAGGCTACAAAAAGGATAAGGTAGCCTTTCTTTCTTTTTACATTCTTTCTACGGGTCGCCGTCATTTTTGTTATCTCCCAAACATATAGTTTTACAAAACTTATGTGGGATGGAGCGCAAATATGAAGCAGAAAAGGAAAAAAAGCGCGCACGTTTCGGAATTGTCGCTTGCCGATGTGGGGCGTATTGAGGTGATTTGCAAAAAGAAGCATGAGGAGCTCCTCCTGACAGGAGTGCTTCGGATTCTTCGTTACGGGAGCGATCAAATGCGCTTCATGACCAAAGCAGGCGTTCTGGGGATAGAGGGGAGCGAGCTTGATTGTGTGATCTACGCAAACGGCTCGATCGGGCTGGTAGGACGGATGACCTCGCTTTCGCTTACAAGAGGAGAGGAGATAAAATGAATCATCTTCTCTTGAGGCTGTTTGCCTGTGCATGTGTGTCTGTTGACGAAGAATATGCAGAACGTTTTTTGAATTTTCTTCTCCAAAACGGAATAAAATCTTGGGGATATAACAGGGCAGGCGGCAGTTTCTCGTTCTTTGTGGGTGTTAGCTCGCTCGCGTTGGTGCGGGGGGAGGCTTCGCGCATAGGTGCTTCTGTGTGTGAGGTCGTGTTGCATGGTCTTTTTCCATATTGCAAACAAAACCGCAGTCGGTTTGGCCTTCTTCTCGGGCTACTTCTATCTGCTCTTCTTTTGTACGCTTCCTCGCTTGTCGTTTGGGATGTTCGTATTTCAGGAAATGAATCCTTGTCCTTCGAGGAGGTGCGTGCGGAGCTTTCTGCGGCGGGCTTGGATGTAGGAACACACATCGGGGACTTTGATCGGATGCGGTTTTCCTCGGAGCTTCTTTCCTCCTCGGAAACGCTATCCTTTGTTGGCGTAAATTTTCATGGAACGGTAGCGTATGTGCAGGTGATGGAAAGAAAAACACCGGAAAAAGAGGAGCTTCCTGTTGGCGGGGCCAATCTGATTGCTACTGCCGATGCCGTTGTTGAGTCGCTTGCCGTTGTCCGTGGCGATCCCGTGGTTTCGCGCGGTGATGTTGTACGCGCAGGGGATCTCCTTGTGAGCGGTGTTACAGAAGGTGCGGGGGGAAGTCACTTTGTCTATGCAAAGGGGGAGATCCTTGGGCGCGTGGCACATGAATTTACCGTGGTTGTTCCGCGTATGCGACGCAAAACGGTGGAAAGCGAAGAAAGAATTATCGGCGTTTCTCTGAATTTTTTTGGAAAAAGCATAAATATTTACAGAGATACTGGAAATTTACCTACTGAATATGTTACAATATATAAAGAAACGCCGATGACGGCAAGAGGTGGTGTAAGACTTCCGTTCTCCCTGTCAGTGGAATATGCAATTTTGGAGCGGTGTGAGGACATTCCGCTTTCGGATGCCGATACTGTGCGGTATGCAGAGCAAGCGATGAAGGAGAAGCTTGGAGTCGCTATGCAGGGTAAGGAGCTGCTCCAAAAAAGTGTCAGCGGGGCTTTTTCGTCGGATTCCTATACACTAACGTATCGTGTGATCACGCTTGAAAATATAGCCCGTGTTTCGGAATTTTCTATTTACGGAGATTCCTAGACCTATCCCCGTGGGAGGGGAAACCAAGTGAAAAAGAAAGAGGGTGTGCAAGGACATTATGGCACAAAAGCTTATATTGCTGGAATCCGATCAACTGACAGCTTCTGTTTTTGGAGCGCGCGATGAGAATATCGATAAGATCGAGCGTGCTTTTTCTGTCCGCATCTCCAATCGTCATCCCGAAAACAGTGACGGGGATGCCTTGCTTGTAGAAGGCGATGCATCAGAGGGGGTAGAGCGTGCGGCTGTGGCCATTGCTTGCCTTGTCCGCATGGCGGATGCCGGAGGAATATTAGAAGAGCAAAGCGTGGATTATGTCATTTCCATGGTTGCTGACGGCAATGAAGGGGAGCTTGGCGCGCTTGATGACGATGTGATCTGCCTGACAACGCGCGGAAAGCCGATCAAGCCCCGTACGGTCGGTCAGCGTCGCTATGTAGATGCCATCCGAAAAAATACCGTTATTCTCGGCATAGGGCCTGCGGGAACGGGAAAAACCTTTCTTGCGGTGGCCATGGCGGTGGATGCCCTGCGCAAAAAGCAGGTCAACCGCATTATTCTGACACGCCCTGCCGTGGAGGCAGGCGAAAAGCTGGGCTTTCTTCCCGGGGATCTCCAAAACAAGATCGATCCGTATCTCCGTCCGCTGAATGATGCCCTCTTTGAGATGCTGGGGGCAGAGAACTATGCGCGCCAGCTTGAGCGTAACGCCATTGAGATCGCACCGCTGGCCTATATGCGTGGCCGCACGCTCGACGATTCCTTTATCATTCTGGATGAAGCGCAAAATACGACTCCGGAGCAGATGAAGATGTTCTTGACGCGTCTTGGAAACAATTCCAAGGCTGTGGTTACAGGGGACCCCTCGCAAACAGACCTGCCCTTCGGCAAAAAAAGCGGTCTCGGGATTGCCGTGCGTATCCTCAAAAATATTGAGGGGATTGCGGTGCATACCTTCACAGAGCGTGATGTCGTGCGCCACCGGCTTGTTCAAAAAATCATTCTCGCCTATGACAAATATGAGCGCGAGCATGCCGCCGCGGATGGGCGTGCGGCATACCGTGCACGCCGTACCGACCGGGAGGGAAATGCATGAAAAGAAAAGCAAACGAGCAAAAAAAGGAGATCGGTCTTTCTCTCTATACCGCCTGTGAGCCGGAGGATATGCTCCTGCCGCCCCGTGCGGAAGAGATCGTTGCTTCTGCGATCAAGGCTACCTTGGCATATGAAGGCTTTTTGGGGGACACGGAGGTTTCGCTCACCTTCTGTGACGGTCCGTATATTCGCACGCTGAATGCCACATATCGGGGGAAGGATACCGAAACGGACGTCCTCTCCTTTCCCATGTTTGATGAGGATGAGGAGGATCCGCTGGATGAGGAGATCATCCCCCTCGGCGATATCGTTTTGAATGTGGACCGCGCCGCCGTGCAGGCAGAGGAGCTTTCGCATTCGCATTTGCGAGAAATGGCCTTCCTTGCGGTACACTCCACCCTGCATCTTTTGGGATATGACCATGAGCGTGGCGAGGCGGAGGACGAGGATATGTGCCAAAGACAAAAAGAGATCATGACTGCGCTTTCGGAAAAAGAAGAATTTTGAGGATAGGGACAAGCATATGAAACGGACAGCCTTTTTTGCCATTGTCGGCAGGCCGAATGTGGGAAGATCTACGCTTCTCAACGCCATTTTGGGTGAGAAGATCGCGATCGTATCTAAAAAGCCCCAAACAACGCGTACACGCATTACGGGCATTCATACAACGGGTGAGGATCAGTATGTTTTTCTGGATACGCCCGGCATGCACAAGCCCCGTACACGCCTTGGAGATATGATGGTCAAGACCACGCAAAATGCCATCGGTGAGGTGGATGCGGCCATTCTTGTGGTAGAAGCGCGTGAGAGCGTTGGGGATATTGAAGCCTCCTTGATCGAGCACTTCCGTGCCGAGCGTATCCCCGCAATCCTTGTCATCAACAAGACCGATGCTGTTGGTGCAGCCAATATTGCCAAAACGATTGCCGCTTATGCAGAGGCCTTTGATTTTGCCGCTGTGGTGCCTATCAGTGCCAAGCACGGGCGCGGTGTCGATCTCGTCCTTTCCGAATGTGCGCATTTTCTGAATGAAAGCGCATGGTTCTTCCCGGAGGACGAGCTGACAGATCAGCCAGAGCGTCAGATCGCTGCGGAGATCATCCGCGAGAAGCTTTTGCGCAGCCTCAGTGAGGAGATCCCTCACGGGACGGCTGTCGTCATTGAGGAATTTTCCGAAACCGAGTCGCTCTTGAAAATTCGTGCCGAGATCTATTGCGAAAAGCAGTCCCACAAGGGCATCATCGTAGGCAAGGGCGGTGCGATGCTCAAGCAGATCGGCAGCTATGCACGCGAGGATCTCGAACGCTTTTTCGGCATCAAGGTTTTTCTTGACCTTTGGGTGCGCGTAAAGAAAAATTGGAGAGATAGCCTTTCCATGCTTGGAAACTTCGGCTATCACGAGGAATGATATGCTGTGCGAGGTTCGAGGGCTTGTCATCCGCACCGTAGATCTTGCGGACAACGATAAGCTGCTGACACTCTTTACCGAGGAATATGGCAAGATCACCGCCGTGGCCAACGGTAGTCGGGCACTCAAGAGCCGCTATCTTGCGGCGGCACAGCTCTTTTGCTACGGAAGCTACGTCCTCTATCAAAAGGGGGATCGTTATTGGGTGCGAGAGGTCAATCTCGTGGAAAGCTTTTTTGACCTGCGTGCCGATCTTACACGCACATCACTGGCCTCTTATATTTGCGATGTGGCAGGGGATGTCGTGGAGGAAAATGCACCCGAGCCCCAGCTTTTGCGATTGGTTCTCAATTCGCTCTATGCTATCGCCAAAGGGACAGTCAGCCAGGACAAGATCAAGGCGGTTTTTGAGATGCGTGCGGCGTCGATCTTGGGCTTTCGTCCCATGCTGGATGCCTGCGTGTCCTGTGGGCGCGAAGCAGGCAGCTTTTATCTCGATGTCATGAACGGAGCCATCTCCTGTGAAGAATGCTATCGTACGGCGACCGAGGAGATCAAGGAGCCCGAGGCCAATGTGGATGACGATTTTCGCACAGCACGGATCATTTGTCCCTTGTCCCCGTCCGCGCTCGCGGCGATGAGATACGCTGTTTCCTGTTCCATGGAGCGTTTGTTTTCCTTTCGGATCGAGGAGGCGGACATGCATCTTTTTTCCGCCACCGCCGAGCGGTATCTTTTGAATCAGCTGGAGAGAGGCTTCAAATCACTCGCCTTCTATAAACAAATCGTCAACTGACGGAGTAGAGGATATGCTATATACACAAAGAACATTAACGACGCTTGAATATCATAAGATCATTGCCATGCTGGCAGGGCATGCTATGACAGAGGGCGCGCGTGCGCGTGCGCTGGCACTTTTGCCGTCGGATGATTACGATACCGTCCTCCGCCGTCAGCGTCATACCGCAGATGCACGGCACATGGTTGTGCGCAAAGGGTATCCCCCTTTTGGCGGCGTTGTTGATGTGATCCCCGCCGTGGAGCGTGCAGAGAAGGGGGCAACGCTTTCTCCCCGTGAGCTTTTGGATATTGCGCAGGTTTTGTTTGTGGCACGGGTGCTCTCGGATTATCAGAATACAGACCGTGGCGGTGAGATGGATGCAGGGAACAGCCTGCTTCCGTACTTTGAGCGCTTGCTTGTCAACCGCGCGCTGGAAACACGCATTCATAAGGCCATTCTTGCTGAGGATACGATTGCGGATGAGGCGAGCCCTGCCTTGGCGGAAATCCGACGCAAGATTCGCTCGGAGAACAACCGCATCAAGGAGATCCTTCAAAAATATATCAGCGGCGCATATGCCAAATATTTACAGGAGAATATCATCACCACCCGTGACGGACGCTATGTTATTCCCGTGAAAATTGAGTATAGAAATGAAATACGAGGCCTTGTTCATGACACATCATCCTCGGGAGCAACAGTCTTTGTTGAGCCGATGGGAGTTGTGGAGGCGAATAACGAGCTGCGCCTGCTTGCGGGAAAAGAAGAGGAGGAGATCGCGCGTATCCTCGCTGAGCTGTCGGCTCTCTGTGCCGATGCCTACGGCACGATCGTTGAGGATTATCGCACCGTGACCGATCTTGCCTTCTTCTTCACCTGTGCGGCGCTTGCCGAGGAGATGCATGCAGAAATGCCGATTCTCTCACAGGAGCCTACGGTTTCCCTTGTGCGTGCGCGGCATCCGCTTTTGCACCGTGATACCGTGGTGCCGATCGATGTTTCCTTGGGTGAGGACTATCAAACGCTTGTGATTACAGGCCCGAATACGGGCGGCAAGACTGTCACGCTGAAAACGATCGGACTTTTTGCCCTGATGGTGCAGGCAGGTCTCCAGATTCCGGCAGGGGAAGCTTCACATATGGGGGTGTTTTCCGAGATACTGGCAGATATTGGTGACGAGCAGAGCATTGAGCAGTCACTCTCCACCTTTTCCTCGCACATGGTCAACATCGTGTCGATCTTGTCCGAGGTTGGCGACCGCTCATTGGTTCTTTTTGACGAGCTTGGTGCAGGCACGGATCCCGTAGAGGGGGCGGCCCTCGCCAATGCGATTCTTGAAGAGGTGCGTGCACGCGGTGCCTTGACAGCCGCAACCACACACTACGCAGAGCTGAAGGCGTATGCACTTGAAACCGAAGGGGTGCAAAATGCCTCCTGCGAATTTGATGTGCATACCCTGCGCCCTACCTACCGCTTGATCGTGGGAACACCCGGACGCTCCAACGCCTTTGCCATTTCTCAAAAGCTTGGGTTGGATATGCAGATCATTGAACACGCAAGAACGTTGCTTTCCGGAAGCAGTAAGCGATTTGAGGATGTCATCGACCGGCTCGAGGAAAACCGCATCGCTATGGAGAAGAGCCGTGAGGAGGCTGCCCGTCTTCGCCGAGAATATGAGGCCTTCAAGAAGGAAGCAGAGAAAAAACTGGCTCTGCACATCAGCGACAGCGAAAAGGAAATAGAAAAAAGCAAGGAAAAAGCGCGGCAGATACTAGAAAGTGCACGCATTACCAGCGATTTTGTCATGGCACAGCTGGAGCAAGTCAAAAAGAAGCAGGAGAGCCGTCATTTCGGTGAGGAGCTTGCCGCGGCCAAGCGCGCTATGCGTGCACGCATACAGGAGACCTCCAACGAGATATACGATGTGGAGGCATCCTTTGGCCCCGACGAGGAATATACCCTGCCGCGTCCTCTTGCAATCGGTGACCGCGTCTTTTTGGTCAGCTTCCGTCAGGAGGGGGTGGTCTTGGACCTCCCGGACAAGGCAGGAAATGTGAATGTGCGCGCCGGTATCCTTACGGCAAAGGTACCGCTGTCCAAGCTCCGACTTCTGGGCGGTGCAACCGATAGCTTTGCCGAGGTGCGCCAGTCCTCTCCCTCTGCCTCTAAAAAGGAAAAGAAGAGCCGCACGGCAAATAGCACGCCGCGCGAATTTCATCAGGAGATCGATGTGCGCGGCATGATCGGTGTGGATGCATGGGAGAAGGTCGATAAATTTTTGGACGACGCGTTGCTCGCAGGACTTTCCTCTGTCCGTATTATCCACGGAAAGGGGACGGGTGCGCTCCGGGCCTCTCTCCAAAATGATTTGCGCCACGATCCCCGTGTGAAGCATTACCGTAACGGTGCTTACGGTGAGGGAGATCACGGTGTAACGGTTGTCGATCTCAAATAATGAAAACGGTCATCGCAAAAAAGCCTTGCCGCATTCTACCGAATGCGGCAAGGCTTTTTTTGTTATGCTTCTTATTGCTTCTTTTTGGAATCACAGGTGCCGAACATGTTTTGCATATCCGCACGCAGAATACCGTCCTCGCCGCGTGTAAAGCCAACTGCGGTGAGAATACGGGGGGCGGCGGCATCGTCTGCGGCGGCGGCACGGTGAATACCGCAAAGATCGATAAAATTCAAAACAGCACGTCCCATGAGAAAGAGTGCTTCAAAGTCGTCCTGTTCGGGGAGAAGGGTAATGTTTTTGAGATATCCCTCCTCGGCGCGCATGTCAAATTGGGCCATTCCCAGAAATTCCTCATCAACGTAGCAGGCGTATGCCATGCACTCGGCGTCATAGGGAATTTTACATTTGGCACAGGCGGCCGCCTGTTCTTCCTTAGATTGTATCGGCTTGATTTCCAGCATGATGATTACCTCTTTGTTGCTTTGTACAGATAGTCTACCTCGGACGGCTCCAAATAGCGCCATTTGCCTACTGCAAGACCGTCAAGGCGCAGACTGCCGATGGCAACGCGCGATAAGCGGCGGATCGTAATACCCGCCTGCTCACACATTTTGCGGATCTGGCGATTGCGTCCCTCGTAGAGCGAGATGTGAAGCACCGTATCGACCTCTTCCTCGGTGACGGACAGCTCGATGGGCAAAAGCTCATAGCCGTCTATCGTCATGGGGGAGGTGAGGATGCGTAGCTGCTCCTCTGTTGGGTGACCGTTTACCTTAACACGGTAGATCTTGGGGATCTTATGTCCCGGATGCGTCAGGCGGTTGGTAAGCTCACCGTCGTCGGTCAGAAGCAGGAGCCCCTCTGAAACACGGTCCAGCCGTCCGACAGGATAAAGACGCTTGTGAATGCCACCGAGAAGATCGGTTACGCATTTTCGCCCCTCCGGATCGGTAACGGTGGAGATATAGCCGCGCGGCTTGTTTAGCATCACATAGGTGTGCTCCTGCTTGCGCGGACGGATAACACGCCCCTTGTGGGCAACAACATCACGCTCGGGATCGATCTTGTCACCCGGCTGTGCAACCAATCCATTCACCGTAATATTGCCCGAAAGAAGCTCTTCCTCACAGGCACGGCGGGACATAATGCCGTTTTCGCTGAAAAACTTTTGCAGTCTGATCGTTTCCATGATTATCTCACAAATTCAAGAATTTTTTAATACGGTCCCAAAGGGTTTCTTTTGTAGGAAGCGGGGGGATGTCGATTTCTGCGAGAATCGGCTCCTCCGACAGCAACCGACCGTTTTGATAGTAGCAGATCTTGCCCAGGACATCACCCGCATGAATGGGGGCAACAGGCATACGGATCGCTTCTACCCTTGCGGTAATATCCTCCGCATCTTTTCGGAGGAGGAAAAAAGGCGTTTTTTCGGCGGATGCCGTGACATATGGTTGCGTACCGCCGATAACGGGAAGAGTCACCGATGGCGGCAGATCTCCCAGCGGCATACAGCCGCGAAAAACAGAGAAACCGTAGTCCAAAAGCTCTGCATGATCCCGCCAATCATCGGGGGCATCCAGCGTAACGGCGATTGCAAGCATGCCGTCACGCTCGGCGGCACTTACAAGGCATCTGCCACTGGCACGCGTAAAGCCGGTTTTGACGCCTACACAATCCTCGTAGGAACGGAGGAGGCGGTTGTGGTTGGATAGAGAACGGGCACCCTTTCCGTCGTCTGTTGTGATGACCTTATGCTTGGTGGACACGATCGTACGAAAAAGCGGATGCTCCATTGCCGCGGCAGTTATGCGTGCAAGATCCTCGGCTGTTGTGTAATGGTCGGGATCGGCAAGCCCGTGCGGATTTTTGAAATGCGTGTCGGCGAGAGCAAGTGCCTCCGCCTTGCGGTTCATCAGCTCTGCAAAGCCCTCAATACTGCCGCCGACATAAATGGCCAGTGCTGCCGCCGCATCGTTGGCACTTGAGAGGAGTAAGGCATAGAGCAGGTTTTCCACCGTTTGGTGCTCACCTGCACGCAGGTAAACAGAGGAGCCCTCGATCCCGACGGCATCGGGGGACACCACCACCTCTTCATAGGGCGCGGTTTCCTCGATAACGACAAGCGCCGTCATGATTTTGGTGGTGCTTGCCATAGGATGCCGCTTGTTTGCTTGCTTTCCATACAGGACAAGATCCTTCTGCGGCAAATACAGACAGGCGCATTCCGCAGAGAGCGAAAGCGAAGTTGCTCCCGTCGTGCGGGTGTCCTCAGCAGCAGAAAGCGGAAGAGAAAGTGCGGTAAAAAGGAGGGCGGCAGAGAGTGCCGTCAAAAAAGATCGTCGTAACATAATTCTCCTTGTAAGCAATCACACAGATTATATAGAAGAGTGTTTCCTTTTTTGGGAGAAAGCATACACGATCTTGAAAAAACAAAGAGGAAAATTAAGGCAGACGCAGTTTATTCTGAAACGGGATCTGCATCCTCTGCCGCAGGGGCGGGTTCTTTCTCGGATTTCTTGCTTTTCTTTTGGGAGGAAAATACCTTTTTGAACTTTTCAAGAAGCTCGGGCGAGCGCTCGATGAAGGAGGTGACCTTGTCCACGGTGCCATCCTTCGGGGATGCATTGATGGGAAGCATGCTCACATTTCCGTCAGGGGAGATGATGAGGAATGCAACAGGAGAAACGGTAAGGCCGGTGCCGCCACCGCCGCCGAAGTTTTGTGCGGCAACGGTAGTGTCCTTTGCTTTTTTACCGTTATAGTCCACACCGCCCGAGGCAAATCCTACGGATACCTTGGAAACGGGGATCACGGTAGTGCCGTTTGGTGTTGAGATCGGGTTTCCGATGACGGTCTCGCCGTCGGCAAGAGCTTTGATCTTCTCAAGAGATGTGCCAATGATATCGTTCAACTTATTTTCGGACATAGCTTCCTCCATTTTTATGCGTCATGCGCAGTTTTTTTCAGGTTTCGTGTTAAAAAATGATAAGCAAACCGAATGCCAAGCTCCAGAATGGCAAACGCGCGCAGGGAAAAAACAAGACAGCAATCCGCGCGACTGCTTTCTGACAAGAAGTCGGGGATGACGGCAATGTCGGCGTGCATGGTGCGGCGCAGATTGGTATGGTTGGCTAGCAACTCCGCGGCACAGGAAACGGCACCGAAAACAGCACCTGTGGCAATGGCGGTGGTAGCGGCATCACCCGTAGCCACCGTAATGCGCAGGCGTGATACATCAATGCGAAAATGGTGCAGAAACCGTTCGTATAGAGCTGTGACCAGGGATAGATAAAGGCTTAACTGATCCTGCCGCGTGTGCGTTTTTTTCTTTGCACGGTAGATCCTTTTTTCTCCCTCTGCTTTTCGCTGTGCTTGAAGCCGCTTTCTTTGTCGGAGCAGTCGTTTGCGGTAACGGCGATAAGTGTAGTGCGAAGGCTTGACCTTCTTTTTTTGCTTTGGATACAGGGGAAAGCGAAAAAAGAGGATGCGCAGCTCCGCACGGGCTTCTTCACGGTAGGATAGGACCACGCGGACACGCAAAGAGAGAAGGAGCGTCAAAAAAAGCAGTAAAATGAGGATGATCAAAAGCGGAAGCGGCAAGCTGACATCTCCTTTCTCATAGGTTAGCTGTAAGAAACGCTATTCCTCATCCGGGAGGATCGTTTCTCCGATCGCAACAGCCGTCTTGTCGGGAACAGGGGCCTCCTCGTCAAAATCATCAGACTCCTTGGGGATGGCCGACTCATCAATAGCGATCTGGTTTTTGTCCGGATTGATTTCAAGCTCCATTTGGCGATTGATCTTGGCAAGCATCTCCACCGCCTCCTCGGAGGTAACGCCGGGAAGCTCCGTGAGCGAGGAAAGACCAAAGCAACGGAGAAAGTCGGAGGTAGTGCCGTAAAGCATAGGTCTGCC
>JAZOOW010000042.1:0-3693 GCA_045655145.1 Eubacteriales bacterium
TGTAGCAGGGGCACTTTCCTCTGCGGAGGTATCCTCAGTGGGGGAAGCCTCAGCAGTGTCGGCACTTGCCGCTTTGGCGATGGGGGAAGCGGAGGAGATCATGCTTTCAATGCTTTCAGGTGACGTATAATCTGCTGTCGAGAGTGAAAGGCCTTTTTTGTAAAGACGGCGGTTGATGAACACCTGGAACTGTGAGCGCAGCGTTACAAAGATCGGCACAGCCAGGATCATGCCGCCAAAGCCCGTGTAGATATAAGCGAATATTTCAACAATCAGGACGATCGCAATGCCGGGTCGCAAGCGGCGGCTGAGAAGATAATGCTCGATCAGATACTCCTCTGCAATATTGGAGGCGAGAAAGAGGAGGAGAAAGATCCAGGTTGCTCCCGGGGTGAGAATAAACACGATCAATGAGCAAAGAAGGACGGCGGCGATCGGGCCGAGCACGGGAATCATGTTCAGCACAAAGGCGATCAGGGATAAGAGGGGATGGAAGGGAACAGACAGGATCCAAGCCGTAAAATAGCAAAGAATGCCAAGGATCAGCGAGCAAAGGACACGCGCGGACAAAAACTCGATGATGTTCGTGTAGAAGGAACGGAAGAATTGCGCGGTTCCCAATAGAAATTTTCTTGGGAAAATGGCATTGGACAGCTTGCGAGCGACCGCGTGAATGTATTCGCGCGATACCAGAAAATAAAAGGCAAGGATGATGGCCACCAAAAGATCGGACATGCTGTAAACCACATTCAACAGAATGGCGACAAGACTGCTGGCAAGCCCGCTAAAGAAGCTTGAGTAGCGGTTGATCAGCGTTTGCAGAATCTCGGGTCCGTCAGCACCTGTGATGCCCGTGAGCGAGAGGAAGATGTTGTAGATAAATTCGTT
The DNA here is from genome assembly GCA_045655145.1 of Eubacteriales bacterium. GTDB lineage: Bacteria > Bacillota > Clostridia > Oscillospirales > CAG-272 > UBA1740. The sequence continues at coordinate 889 of JAZOOW010000042.1, forward strand.
CTGCTGAATGGTATGAATGGCAGAGTTTATGTAGCCCTTGATGGTTTCGGAGAGGTCGTTGTAATTTTCGTGAATGATTGGGATAACCGAAAGAACAACGATAGCCAGAACGAGAATCAAGACAAGAAAGGTTGCCGTAACTGCCAAGGGGCGGCACCACTTTTTGCTGCGCTCCTTTTTGAGCAAATGGCGGTCTGCAAGGATCTCCAACCGCTTCGCCAGTGGGTAGAGGACCAAGGCCAGCAGGACACCGTACACAATGCTTCGTGCGGAAAAAAGAAGAAAGGAGAGAAAAGAAAGAATCCTTCCGAAATTCAGTACAAAGAGGAGAAAGAGGAGCGCGGCCAAAAGCACGGCCACGGTATAGATCGCCACGGTCGTGTATTTTTCATTCGTCCACTTTTTCATGCGGATCCTCCTTTCCTGAGGTAGATACCGCCTTTTGCGGTATGGGGTCGCCTGCCCGATAATAGGCAATGTCGGTCGGTAGATTTTTTTTGGTCAGTACGCGGTTGGCAATATCGCCGACAAGGCGGTAAATGACCGAGAATAACGGCACGCCGATAAACCAACCGATGGGGCCAAGATAGGCACCAAAGAGCATGATGGCGGTGATGACCCAAACCGAGGCAAGGCCGGTGGCTGAGCCTACGATCTTCGGGCCGATGATGTTACCGTCGATCTGCTGGATGATCAAAAGAAGGATCAGGAACCAGAGCGCCATCATCGGATCCTTGACAAAGATGATGAAAACGGCGGGAATGGCACCGATGATATAGCCAAAGGCAGGGATCACGCTGGTAACACACACGATGGCACTGATCAGCGGATAGTAGGGAATGCCTGCAATTGCAAAAACGATAAAGGCAATGACACCGACCAGGAGCGAGTCAAACAGCTTGCCTACGATAAATTGACCGAAGGCGCGGTCGGAAAAGGAGAGGGTATCCGCAAAGAAGCGGTATACCTTGTGCGGCACAAGCGAAAGCGTGATTTTTTTGACGGTGGCCAGGATGATCTCCTTGTGAAAAAGGAAATACGCAGAGAATACAGCACCCAGCATGATATAACCGATCGATTCGAGAATTTGGAGGCTGAAGAGGCCGATGTACTGCGCAAGGAGCGTTGCCCATTCGTTCAAAAGGCCGGAGATCTCATCGGCGCGGATCAGCTCACCGATGCTGCTGTAGTCCTGACCGAAGATGCCTGTGTCACGGATCCATACATCAACGGCTTCTACGATGATCCTGATATACTCCGAAATGTTATGTGCAAAATCGTTATAGTTCAGAACGATCTGCGGTACGATCATGAGGACAAGGATGAAAATGACCAGAAGAACAAAGAAGTAGGTAAGAGCGAGTGCCAAAAGACGTGCAAGGCGGGCACTGCGCTTTTTCAGACGGCGCAGGATCATGCGTTCGGAAAAACGGACAAGCGGATTGCAGATATAGGCCAAGGAAAAACCAAAGAAGATTGGGGCAAGCGAGCTCAAGAAACGCCCAAGCTCGGCCCAGATGTATCCGAGGTTCAGGCCGATTACAATGGCCAAAATGGAGAGCGCCAGCACGATGAAGGCGTAAATGGCGATGGACATATATTGCTCGTTTTGTTCAAATTTTCGCACGGCGCAGGCTCCCTTCAATGAAAATTTATATTTAGTATAATCATTATACACAACTTTTTTTTTGAAATCAAGGGGGAAGGGGGCTGTTGTTGCGGAAAAAGAAAAATATTTACAAACGATTGCAATTTTGCAGGGAATGTGATACAATGGATAAGACTGATATGTTATCTGCTTGGAGGGGAGGGGACAGCTTGAAGGAAAGAAGGCTGCGTTACCGTTCGCCGCGCATTCTCTGTGCCGCTTACGCCAAGATCAACCTATATCTTGATGTGCTCGGATGCCGCGAGGACGGATATCATGACCTCGTCAGCATCATGCATACGATTGATCTCCATGACGATGTTACCGTACAGCTTTTTCCTGCTGATACACAGGAGGTTTCCTTGCGTGTGTTCGGTGCTCGCTTACCAACCGATCGGCGCAATCTCGTTTACCGTGCGGCAGAGGCTTATCTCGCGCGCACGAATATGATCGCATCGGCTTCCGTTTTGTTACGCAAAAAGCTTCCTGTTGCGGCTGGGATCGGGGGCGGAAGCAGTGATGCCGCAGCAACCCTGCTGGCCATCAACCGTGCGGCAGGCGGCCTTCTCGGAAAGGCAGAACTGTTTGCTCTCGCGGCAGAGCTCGGCTCGGATGTTCCGTTTTGCTTGGCAGGCGGAACACAGATCTGCCATGGCCGCGGCGAAAAAATGGAGCCTCTGATACCGGCAAGACCCTTATATGCCGTCTTGGCATCCGGGCGCGAGTATGTGTCAACGCCCCGTGCATTTGCGGAGATGGATGAATATTACAATCACTTTGACGGCAGTGTTGCGCACGGCGGTGACTGGCAGGCCTTGGCTCGCGCATTGCAAACGGGAGAGGGAAGAGAGAACGCCGCGCTGTATTATAACGCATTTGAGCCGGTGATCCTACCAAGTTGTCCGAATGCCCTCTCTCTGCGTGAGGCATTGAAGCGTGAAGGGGCGTATGCCGTCTTGATGAGCGGTAGCGGTCCTTCGGTGTTTGGTCTGTTTTCTGATTTGGAATCGGCACGGCGCGCGGCGGCCGCCATCGGGAATGGCGCACGGGTGGCCACCTCTGCACCGCCCTCTGTAGCGCGCGAGGCGAAAAAGAAGCCTGTTTCTAAAAACACAGATTCTGCCGAGGAATAAAGACCGCTTTTTGAATAGATCCTT
>JAZOOW010000043.1:0-2732 GCA_045655145.1 Eubacteriales bacterium
AGGCGGTTGAACGCCCAGATGCAGGAACTGGAAAATCAGTGTGGTGTAAGATTCAGCCGGAGCAGAGGCACCAACGGCAGGCAGATACGGCTGGAAGCCGTTGACGATGTGTACGATAATGACGATGTTTCTGATATAGGATAATACCGTCAAAAGCGTCAATATCGTCAAGAAAACTAAACAGCAAAAACCGCCGAGGAGGCAACTATCAAAGGTGCTTTCCTTGGCGGTTTTTTGTTTGCAGAGTTCATTATTTATTAATGTGTTTTTTGTGTCTTTATGGTATAATATGTGTGATGAAACACCGTATTTGCCATAAGAAAGGAGTAATAATGGCAAGAAAACGGGCAAATGGTGAAGGTTCTCTTCGCCAGTTAGAAAATGGTAGCTGGATGTGCCAGCTCATGGTCGGGTATAAGCCTGACGGTACGCGTGATATACGCACATTTATAGGAAAAACCCAAAAGGAGGCTCTCCAAAAGAGAGACGAGTTCAAGCGGAAGATGGCAGAAGGGCTTCTGCTTGCGGAGGATCTTCGTTTTGAAGAGTGGGCGGATACGTGGTATGGAAACCACCAGGACAATATCAAGCCCACGACTCAAGAGAGCTATCGGTACACCCTGCGGATCCTGAAGGATCACTTTGGTCGCCGGAGACTTTCTGAGATCAAGGCGATGGATGTCGAGCAATTCCTAAAGAAGCTTCGCAAGGATGGGAGGTCTCATTCCTATATTGCGCAATGTCGAGGTATGCTGTTCCAGATCTTCAACAAGGCGGTCGCCAACGACATCCTCATGAAGAATCCTGTGGCCTATGCGGATAAGATGCGTAAGCAACCGCCCAAGTCAAAGGAAGCTTTTACTGCAGATGAAATGCGTAAGCTGTTCGAGGAGCTTCCAGATGATAGGATCGGCTGGAGTATCCGTCTTCTGCTTGCGACTGGTATGAGAACGCAGGAGCTGTTGGCATTAGAGCCGAGGCATATCTCTGCGGACGGTTCATCCATCAATATCGCGCAGGCTGTGGTACGGATAAAGGGCACTGTTGATATCGGAACGCCCAAGTCCAATGATAGTTATCGGACGATCCCAGTTCCGGAGTTCGTACGATACTGTGCCAGAAATCTGCGAGATACGGATAAGAAGTTTATTTGGGAGGTTGGAAAACCTGATATGCCCTGTACACCTTCTTATTTCCGCAACCAGTTCAAGAAAGCTCTTGAACGAATTGAAGGCGTTCGCGTTTTGACACCGCATTGCTGTCGACATACCTATGTTTCTCAGATGATAGCAATGGGCGTTGATCCGAAAACGGTGCAAAGTATTGTTGGTCACGCAGATATCGATATGACCTTCTACTATGCACATGCGCAGGAGCCGCAGCGCCAGGAAGCGGTCCAGCGCTTCAGCGAGGCCTTTACGAAAAATGGACGCGGTGTCCATGGAAACATATTGGACTTAATAAAATCATCGTGATTCAATATGCGTTCAAGAAAAAATGTAGCGAGCGAATTACCTATAGCGAGCCGATTTTGAAAAGGGTTTTTTATAGGTTATAAACCGCGATTTTGGCAAAGAAAAAATCCCGAAAACCAGTGGTTTTCAGGATTCTTTGGTGGAGATAAGCGGGATCGGACCGCTGACCTCTTGAATGCCATTCAAGCGCTCTCCCAGCTGAGCTATACCCCCATATTCTGTTGCGCAGTTCAGACTGCAAGAGGTATATTAGCAAACAAAGCCCCAAATGTCAATACCAAATTTGATATTTTTCTCAAATTATTAAGGAGCGGCAGCGTGTCTGCCGCTCCTTATTTTACCGCGGTTTTCAACATAACGAAAGCGAGACGCGTGACGGCAGAATATATGAATTTCCTGCATTTTGTTCGATGAACCCATGAAAGGAATTGACAGCAAAAAGTGTTATTGGTATAGTGGTATTACCACTATACCAATAACACTTCTATGGAGGTGCCTATGAATAATCCGATACAAAAAACAAGCGTCAGGCAGCAGGTGGTTGACCACATTCTCGCTCTTATCGACAGGGGAGAATTGAAGCGTGGAGACCGCCTTCCCGGAGAGCGCGAGTTTGCCGAAAGCCTCGGGATATCCCGCGTGCCGCTCCGCGAGGCGATAAGTGCTCTTTCGCTGATGGGCATCGTGGAAAAGCGCCACGGCGAAGGCAACTACATTGCCGAGTCCAACATGCAGGTGCTGGGGCAGATACTTCGCACAAGCACAATGCTCGACCGCAGCCTTGCGGACGATCTCTTTGAGACACGGGGAATGGTGGAGGGGACAAGTGCCCGACTTGCCGCCCGCAATGCCGCTCCGGAGGACATTGAGGCGATTCGTGAAGCCCTCCACCTTATGGAGGAGTCTGTGCCTGCCTACATAAAAGGGGAGAGGCGGCTTTCGGAGATGCTCGAACTGGACGATATTTTCCATCTTCGTGTGGCGGCTGCTTCCCACAACCGCTTTTACATACAGTTTGTAAACATTATGCATACGGCAGGTACTGATCTGGGTCTTTATGAAAAAACCTACGGTCGATACCCTGAGAAGTATTATGAATCCCTTGAATTTCACACAGCCCTTGCCAATGCGATAGAAAAGGGCGACGAGACCGCGGCTTATGATATTATGCTCCGCCACATTGAGTCCATACAGACGGACACCCGCGAGGCGGAATGGGATAAAGAAAATTAGGAGGAGAGTATGAAAGAAAATTTT
>JAZOOW010000044.1:0-3837 GCA_045655145.1 Eubacteriales bacterium
ATGAAGGAACGCACCGAAAAAGTGTTCCTTCATTGTTGTCACACAATCTCTCGCCAGTGTTAGTGGGTATGAGGAAAAAAGGAAACACCTTTTACCAAGGTTAGTTTCCCACTAACACGAAAAAATATCAGATTGTGTGACGGGTATATTTTACCACGTTTCTGCCGATTTGTCAATAAAGCTTGAGAATTTGACAAAAATATTACTTGTTAGGCAAAAGAGTTATAGCGAACCTGTCTTTAATCAAGTCCGTACTTTTCAAGAAAAGAGGGCAGAGAATGTTTTGTATTCTCTGCCCTTTTTCTGTCGGTAGGTAACGTATTCGATTGAATTTCAAAAGCTGTCCTTTAGAGAACAGCACTGATTACAGGCGCGTTTTTCTTTACCGACTGCCCGTAGAGCCAAAGCCCCCTGTACCGCGCACGGTGTCCGACAGCTCCTCCCTTTCCGAAAAGACGGCTGTGAGATACGGTGCGATCACCAGCTGGGCAATGCGCTCTCCGTGTGCCACCGTTTGCGGCAGGTTGCTGTGGTTATGGAGTGCCACCATCAGCTCGCCGCGGTAATCGGCGTCGATCACACCCACCTTGTTGGCAGGTGCAAGACCGCGCTTGGTGGCAAGACCGCTACGCGCGTAGATCAGCCCCACGTAGCCCATGGGGATCTCCATGGCAATACCCGTGTGGATCAAGACCGTTTCGCCGGGGGCGATGACAATATCCGCATCCGCCACGGCATACAGGTCTGCCCCTGCCGCATATGCACTCCCGTAAGTGGGGGCGGTGGCGCGGGGGTCCAATTTTTTGAAAAGCACCTCTGCCTTAATCATGTATCCTTCTCCTCCGCTTTGATAGGCTCCTCTGTCCGCGCGCACAGGCACGGACAAGCAGCGGCACGCGCACGCCCACCCGGTTTGCGATATCCCGGCGTTTCCGCTCTGCGTCATGCATGCCGCCCGTTGTTTTTCTTCCTTTATTATACACGATAGGCAAAAAAAAGGCAAGTCCTTTACAAAAAAAGGTATGGGACTTGACAAGGGGCGGCGGATACAGTATAATAATAGCATTCTATGAACGGAGTGACGTTATGTTTGACAAGATCTCGCTTGCCGGTGACCTCGGCAGCGGCAAAAGCACCGTATCCAAGATCCTTATCGACAAGCTCGGTATGGAGTATTATTCCACCGGCACCATCTGCCGTGAGGTGGCGGCTCGCCACGGCATGACGGTGGTGGAAATGAATCAATATATGGAAACACACCCCGAGCTCGACCGCGAGATCGACGACGGTCTTGTGGCCCTCTCGGATGTGGACCGCCCCCTCCTCATCGACTCCCGCATGGCATGGCATTTCGTGCGCGGCACCTTCCGCGTGTATCTCTCGGTGGAAACGGCGGTCAGTGCCGCCCGTATCTTTGGCGCAGGCCGCGCCGAGGAGCATTTTGCCACGGTAGAGGAGACCGAGGCACAGATCCGCGCGCGCCGCGAGAGCGAGAAAAAGCGCTACATGGAGCTGTACGGGGTGAACAACAAGGATCTCTTTAACTACGACCTTGTGCTGGACACCACCTACACAAGCCCCGACGAGGTCGCCGCACAGATGGCGGCCGCCTTTACCGCATGGCAGAAGGATCGTACAAGCCGTTTTTGCTACCTCTCTCCCCTGCGCCTCTATTACCGTGACGATGCACCCGATCCCGATCGGATCGCCGCGCTCTCGGCTGCCATCGAATGCGGCGAGTGCCCGACGGTGGACGTATTCCTTGACGGGGAGCGCTTCTGTGTGAAGGGCGCGCCCGAGGCGGCGCTTGCTTATGCCCTCTCGGATATCCCCTACGTCCCCTGCCACCTTGTGCGCGAGAGCGAGGACGGGAATTTTGTCCGCATGAGTGATTCTCTCTAATATCACAAATGAAGCCCCCTGCATAGCAGGGGGCTTCATTTGTATTTCAGGACACACGGGGTGGCTCCTTTTCAAAAATGCCGTGAAGCTCCTCTGCACCGAGGAGTGCCGCCTCCTCGCGGTCATGGGTGACGAGGAGGACGGTCTTCCCTTCCGTGTGCTGTACGAGATAGGCCGCCGTTTGTGCACGGGTGGCCTCGTCCAACCCCTTAAACGGCTCGTCAAGGAGAAGAAGCTCCCCCTCGGCAAGCAGGGCGCGCGCGATGGCCACGCGGCGGCGCATACCGCCCGAAAGCTCGGACACGGGGCGGCGGGCATCCTCCCCAAGGCCGAGGGCGGCAAGGCATCCAAGAATGGCGGCATCGGACACGGATGTGGGAAGCACCACGCGGAGATTGCGGTGGGCCGACAGGCCGTCAAGCAAGCGATCCTCCTGAAAGACCATCGAAACGCGCGGGGGAAGCCCCTCAATATGGCCGCTGTCCGCAGGGATGAGCCCTGCAAGGATCGAAAGGAGGGTAGTCTTTCCACAGCCCGACGGCCCCATCAGGGCGTAGCGTCTGCCGCCGACCAGCGTCAATGTCAGATCGCGCAGGACGGCCTTCTCACCAAAGGACTTGGAAAGGCCGCAAATTTTGATATCCTTCATGCGCGGTCACCTCCCAACAGTACGCGGAGCACAAGACGGACAAGCCGCTCGCTTACCATGCTGGCAAGCACGATGAGGAGCGTAACGGCAAAAAGGGCAGGGTAATCAAGATTGAACTTGGTCATATAGATGGCATCCCCGATCCCGCCATCGGCAAGACCGATCAGCTCGGCAGCTATGCCGGATTTCCAAGCAAGCCCCAACGCCGTGGTGGCGGCGGCAAGGAGTGTCGGGCGCACGGTCGGAAGCCAGATATAGCGGAGTCTTTTGAAAAACGAAAGATGAAATACATCCGCCATCTCATCAAGCGCGCGATCACGCGCAAGAAGCCCCTCGAGGATATTGTTATACACGATGGGAAGCACGATGAGAAAGGAAATAAAGCCCGAAAGTTCTTCCGCCGAGAACCAGATAAACGCCGCCACGGTAAAGGAGGCGACCGGCACCGCACGTACCGTGATCATATACGGAAAGAGGAGGGTTTCTACGATGCGGTAACGCGCGGCGAGAACGGCCAAAAGGAAGCCAAGGAGAAGTCCTGCAAGAAAGCCAAGCAGGATACGCGAGGCACTGTAAAGGAGTGCCGCCCACGTACCGCCGTCAAAAAGAAGAGAGAAAAAGCTTCCAATCACCGAGATGGGGGTGGGGAGGAGAAACCCCGCCCCCGCGCTCATCACCACCGCCTGCCACACAAGAAGAGCGAGGCATACGGCAAGGAGCTTGTCACGCGCACCGACGAGCTTACGCTCCATAATAGAAGGCGTCGTCGGGGAGCTTGTTTCCGACGGATGCGGGATTGGCCGCATAGAGTGTGTTAAGATAGCCCGAAAGCGCGGTCTTCATCTTTGCTCCCGCAATGAACGAAAGGTTGCACTTGGGAATGGCCTGTGTGGCCACGGGCTTTGCAACATCCACGATGCCGTACTTGATGACAAGATCGGCCGCCGCCTCGGGGTTTTCGTTGGCGTACTTGATCGAGGCCTCGTACTCGGTAAGGAAGGTGCTGACGACCTCGGGATACTGCTCCACAAATTCACGCCGTGCCACGAGAACGCCCGTGACGAACTGTGTGCCGTTCTCCAGTGCCGCCCACTCTGCGTTAAAGTCGATCGCCACGCGGAGCCCCTCCACTTGCTTGCAGGCGGCGGTCACGAAGGGCTGGGGGATCATGGCGATCGCCCCGTCGTTCTGCTTGAGAAGGGGCAGGATCTCGGAGGCCTCGCTCTTCCACTCAATGGTGAGGTCGGAGAGCGACATAAGTCGGAGGCCAAGCGGTCTTAGGAAGA
>JAZOOW010000045.1:0-8888 GCA_045655145.1 Eubacteriales bacterium
GTCATGTCCGAGCAGATCACCACATCGTCACGCTTGATGCCCGAGAGCTTAGCCGCCAGGTGCAGTGCCGCCGTTCCGGAGGAAAGCGCGAGTGCATGGAGCGAACGATCCTCACCACTCGCGAGATAGGCGCAGACCTCCTGCTCAAAGGCATCGCAGTTGAAGCCGAGCGGCGCGATCCAGTTGCGGTCAAAGGCCTCATGGATATAGACCATTTCCTCATCGTGCATGGTAGGTGTCGATAGAGGAATCGTATTTATATTTCCTGTATTTTTCATGATATTTCCTCGATGCTGTGCAAAAATGAACGCAACTTGAAAATGCGTTTCCTTGTAAATGGCAATAACCACATGGCTATTATAACATAGAAGATATTCCGTGTCAATAGAAAACAGGAAAACTGTCACACATAGAAGAGTATCTGCGCTTCTGTGATGAAATGACAAAATCCGGTGACCGTATCGTCTATGAGGACGGACAGGCGACGGTGCAGCTTTAAGGGGAGATTTTTGCGCGCATAAAAAAGAACAGGCGCGACGGTCTGTAGCTTCTGAATGGATTTCGGCATATTCCCGAAATTACGGGTGAGGTGAACGAGGTCTACGGAACGGGCTTCGCGCATAGATAAATGCAGTAGCCCAAAAGAGCCAAAAGCCGCCACACATATGCGTGCGGCGGCTTTTTCTTTGCGTTTTCACATATATACTATAAGAATATTTTATAGCAAAAGCATCAAATATAAGCACTGAAACTATTGACAAAGCTGAAGAAAAGCTTTACAATAGGAATGTTGAATTTATTTCTTTAATTTGAAGAGGGAGTATATCATGGATTACCAGGGTACCATTTCAAGAGGCGTGCGTGCGCCCATTATCCGTCAGGGCGATGACCTTGTCAAGATCACGGCAGATTGCATCTGCGGCGCGGCAGAGCAGGGAGGATATCCTCTCGAGGACCGCGACGTGGTTGCCGTTACCGAGGCGGTGCTTGCCCGTGCACAGGGCAACTATGCCACCATTGATCAGATCGCCAAGGATGTATCCCAAAAATTTGGAGATGAAACCGTTGGCCTCGTTTTGCCGATCTTCTCGCGCAACCGTTTTTCGATGGTTCTGCGCGGAATCGCACAGGGCGTCAAGCGGCTGATCGTTCAGCTTTCCTATCCCTCGGATGAGGTGGGGAACAGCTTCGTTTCCTATGAGCAGCTGATGGAGAAAAAGGTCAATCCTTATACGGATGTGTTTACGGCAGACGAGTTCCATGCTCTCTTTGGCGATGTGCGCCATACCTTTACCGGTGTAGACTATATTGACTTCTATAGGCAGACAGGAAACTGTGAGGTCATTCTTGCAAATGATCCCTGCGAGATCCTGAAGCATACAAAGTATGTCATCAATGCAGATATTCATACCCGTGTACGCACCAAAAAAGCACTGCTCGCCGCCGGTGCCGCAAAGGTGTTGAGCCTTGACGAGATTCTTGACCGCCCGATTGACGGAAGCGGCTACAACCCCGACTACGGCCTTCTGGGCAGCAACCTTGCCACAACGGACAGCGTGAAGCTTTTTCCCCGCGATGCACAGAAGTTTGTTGACGATCTGCAAAAGGAGCTGTTCACGCGCACCGGCAAAACGCTGGAATGCATGGTGTACGGTGACGGTGCCTTTAAGGATCCCGTGGGCGGCATCTGGGAGCTTGCCGATCCGGTTGCCTCTCCCGCCTTTACCAAGGGATTGATCGGACAGCCGAACGAGATCAAGCTTAAGTATCTCGCTGACAACGACATTGCTGAGCTTTCCGGTGATGCGGCTATCGAGGCCATGCAGGATATGATTCGCCATAAGGACAACGACATGGTGAACGATATGCGCAGCCAGGGAACGACACCCCGCCGTTTGACAGACCTTCTTGCCAGCCTTGCCGATCTCACCAGCGGTAGCGGCGACAAGGGAACGCCTATTATCCTCATTCAGAATTACTTTAAAAACTTCTCTATGTAAAAGTGGGGAGCGCGGCCGATCGGCCCCCCTCCTCTTTTTTGCAATCTGCATGGCAAATACAGGTGCTTGACAATGCTCGGCTTTTGTGGTACAATGGGCGTGTCTATATGAAGAAGCCGCTTTTTCCCCGGAGAAAGCGGCTTTTTTGAAGAAAGGCTGATGATTATGAAAATTAAAATTATCAAGAAATCATATGAGGAGGTCGCGGCCATCAAGCCACCCAAGCACAAAAAGCCGCGTCATCCCTCGTTTTTCTTTCATACGCTTGTGCGTGTTCTTTCGCAGTTTGACCTTTGGAGTACACACTTTCGTCAGATCGGCAAGCTCCCCAAGGGCGGGCCGTATCTTGTGCTGATGAACCATTCCAGCTTTATCGATCTCAAGATCGCATCCAAAATACTGTATCCGCGTCCTTATCATATCGTCTGCACGCATGATGCACTGATAGGAAAGCATTGGCTGATGCGTCTGCTCGGCTGTATACCCACGCGGAAATTCGTCAGCGATATTTCCCTCATTCACGATATGAAGTATGCGCTCGGCAAGGGGAACAGCGTTCTTATGTACCCCGAGGCAGGATACAGCTTTGACGGCAAGGCGACCTCCCTGCCGTCGCGCTTTGGTCGGCTCCTCAAGCTCCTTGGCGTACCCGTCGTGTTCATTGAGACCAAGGGCGCCTTTGCACGCGATCCGCTGTATAACGGCTTGCAGATACGCCGTACGCCTGTCAGCGCGCACGTGTCCACTCTCTTTACCGCAGAGGAGGTGCGTACCCTCTCTGTGGAGGAGCTGGATGCAGGGCTGACACGCGCCTTTGCCTTTGATAATTTTGCATGGCAGCGCGATAATAACATCCATATAAGTGAGCCCTTCCGCGCGGACGGGCTTGAGCGTATTCTTTACCGTTGTCCATTCTGCAATACGGAGGGGAAGATGCGCGGTGAGGGGACAAAGCTATATTGTGATGGGTGCGGAAAGGTGCATACCATGACCGAGCTTGGTGAGCTTTCTGCCGATGACGGCGATGCCCGCTTCTCGCACATTCCCGATTGGTACGAATGGGAGCGAGAGATCGTGCGGGAGGAAATCTTAAACGGCACCTATACGCTGGATGTTCCTGTTGATATCGGCATGTTGGTGGATTGCCGTGGCCTGTACACGGTAGGAAAGGGGCGGCTTCGCCATACGTCGGAGGGCTTTTCTCTGACCGGCTGTGACGGCAAGCTGCATTACACCCAAAGAGCGATCTCATCGTACAGCCTGAATGCCGATTATTATTGGTACGAGATCGGGGATGTGATTGGTATCGGAGATCATCATGCGCTGTATTATTGCTTCCCACCAAAGGAGGTATCCGTGGCCAAGGCACGCCTGGCGGCAGAGGAGCTTTACAAGCTGCACGGCGACGCAGATTTTCACCGGCTGCATCTGCATTTTCCGGAGGAGATGCAGGAAAAGGAGAAGGAGCCTTCCGTTTGAGAGGATGGCTGCGTTTTCATTGTGTAAAAAGAGCCGAAACGATTTCGTTTCGGCTCTTTTGCGCAGAGGGAGGGATTCGCTCTTGAATTTTGCAAAGCATTTCGGTTTGGGTTTAAGGTTATTCTTTGCAAAATTCTTCGGTCACCGTTCAAAAACAACACACCGTGTTGTTTTTTTCACTGCGTTCGAATCCCTGTTTATATTATTTACCAAAACAAAAACGGAGCACCGATTGGCACTCCGTTTTTGTTTTGGCGCAGAGGGAGGGATTCGAACCCTCGTGTGCTTTCGCACAAACTGATTTCGAGTCAGCCCCGTTATGACCACTTCGATACCTCTGCGTATATGAAATTTTGCTCTGCAACGTCCCCACTTCGATACCTCTGCAAAATATGGCGACTTCAACATTATAGCATGCTCCTTTTGGATTTGCAAGAGATTTTTGAAAAAAAACAAAGATTTTCACAAAAAGGAAAAAATGCAGCACCAAGAAGCCTGTTGACAGAAGTCCATTTCGATGGTATAATCTTTATAAGTATGTAGACGGCAGAGGCATCTTGTCGTTAAAATTGACGGAGGCATTATGAAAAGAGAAGGCTATATCTCCTGGGATGAATATTTTATGGGTGTGGCTTTGCTTGCCGCAGAGCGCAGCAAGGATCCCAACACGCAGGTTGGTGCCTGCATCGTCGATGAGGATAACCGTATCGTTTCTACCGGCTATAACGGCTTTCCTTACGGCTGCTCGGATGACGAATATCCTTGGTCGCGCGAGGGGAAGAATACCGAGGACACCAAGTACGGCTACGTCGTGCATGCAGAGCTGAACGCCATTTTGAACGCCCGTGGTCGCAGTGTGGTCGGTACACGCCTCTATGTGGCACTGTTCCCCTGCAATGAATGCGCTAAGGCCATCATTCAGTCGGGAATTCGGGAGGTCGTGTATCTCTCCGACAAATATGCAAACCAACCCAACACGCTGATCTCCAAGCGGATGCTTCGCTCGGCGGGCATCACGCTCCGTCAGCTCGTGCCCACCAAGGACACCCTTCTTGTGGATTTCCGCAAGGGGCTGAATTGATTTTTGCCGCCCCTATTGATTTAGCGGGCGGTGCTTTCTATGAGAGAGAACCAACGAAAGGAGGCGGACCGTGAAGATCGTTGCCATCAATCTTTGTCATTACGGCAGTACGGGGCGTATTATGCTCCAGATCGCAGACCGCGCCCGTGAGCAGGGGCATGAGGTCTATACCTTTTCCCGCGCCTGGGACAAGCAGCCGCCTGCACCTGTCGGGCATGCCTTTTTCGGCACTGTGCTTGACAATGTGATCCATCATACCGTCGGACCTTTCTTTGGAAAAAATGAGATGCTTTCCGCACGCGGAACGCGGATGCTCATTCGCCGTCTTGAGGAGATTGCGCCCGATGTGATCCACCTGCATAACCTGCATGGCTGGTATATCCATGTCCCGGTGCTCTTTGACTATATTCGCAAAAAGGGCATCCGTGTGGTATGGACGCTCCATGATTGTTGGGCGTTTACGGGAAACTGCTGTTATTTTACGGCAGCAGGCTGTGATAAATGGAAAAGCGGATGCCACGACTGTCCCATCCATCGCGCTTACCCCGGCACACGCCGCGATGTGACGGATAAAATGTGGCAGAATAAAAAATCATGGTTTTTGGGTCTTCCCAACATGACGCTGGTAGCTCCCTCGCATTGGCTTGCAGGGCTGGTGCGCGACTCCTTTTTGAAGGAATATCCCGTCCGTGTGATCCACAACGGTATTGATCTTTCTATATTCCGTCCGCGTGAGAGTGACTTTAGGCGACGGTATCGTTGCGAGGATAAATATATTTTGTTGGGTGTCGCTCTCGGCTGGGGCCCGCGCAAGGGAACGGATGTATTCGTAGAGCTTGCACGGCGGCTGGACACCTCCTATCAGATCGTGCTGGTCGGCACGGATGACGGCATCGATCGCATGCTGCCCCCGAATATCATCTCCATCCACCGCACGCATAACCAAGAGGAATTGGCCGAGATCTATACGGCGGCAGATCTCTTTGTCAATCCCACGAGGGAGGAGAACTTCCCAACCGTGAATTTGGAGTCACTTGCCTGCGGCACGCCTGTCCTCACCTTCAAGACGGGAGGTAGCCCCGAATGTATAGACGGGAGCTGTGGCAGCGTCGTTCCTTGTGATGATGTGGAGGCACTCCTCGACGAGATCCGGCGTATCCGTCGTGAAGCCCCCTATACGGAGGAGGCCTGTCTTGCGCGCGCGCGCGCCTTTGCCATGCAGGACCGCTTTGACGAATACATTTCGCTATATGGAGCAGAAGATGTTACAAAATAAGGTTTTCCGAAACGCATCGTGGATCATTGCTGGAAAGATCGCACAGTCTGTGCTCAATCTGGTAATCACCATGCTGACCGCTCGTTATCTCGGGCCGTCGAACTACGGTCTTGTCAGCTATGCGGCCTCGATCGTGGCCTTTGCCGTACCCATCATGCAGCTTGGCCTCAATAACACGTTGGTGCAGGAAACGGTGCATCATCCGGAGGAGGAAGGGAAGCTGTACGGCACGGCGATCTTTATGAGTGCCTGCTCATCGCTTGCCTGTATAGTGGGCGTGATCTCCTTTTCGCTCGTTGCCAACGCGGGAGAAACCGACACGCTTATCGTTTGTGCGCTTTACAGCCTGCTTTTGTTCTTTCAGGCACTTGATTTGATCGAGTATTGGTTCCAAGCCAAGTATCTCTCCAAATATGCCGCTGTCGTGTCCCTTTGCGCCTATGCGCTCGTGTCGGCATACAAGGTGTTCCTTTTGGTCACCGAGAAGAGCGTGTATTGGTTTGCCGTATCGTATGCACTGGATTATCTGCTGATCGCGCTTGCGCTTTTGATCATCTACCGCCGCCTTGGCGGGATGCGACTCTCACTCTCGCGCACCGTGGCACGCCGCCTTTGGGAAAAGAGCCGCTATTACATTCTGTCCGGCTTGATGGTTACAGTCTTTCTGCAAACGGACAAGATCATGCTCAAGCTGATGATCAATGAGGCGGCCACGGGCTTTTACACGGTTGCCGTATCTGCTGCAGGCATGACCTCCTTTGTTTTTGCCGCCATCATCGATTCGGCACGCCCTGCGATCTTTGAAAGCCAAGGCGTGAGTGAGGAAGCCTTTGAAAAGAATATCAGCCGCCTGTATGCGGTGATAATTTGGCTTTCGCTTTTGCAAAGCGTCGCCATGACACTGCTTGCATCTCCCATCATTCATCTCCTCTACGGCACGGCCTACGCCCCCTCGGTGCCTGTGCTCATGCTGATCGTGTGGTACACGACCTTCTCCTATATCGGGCCTGTGCGTGATATTTGGTTGCTCGCCAACGGCTTGCAACGCTATTTGTGGGCGATCAACGGCAGCGGCGCGCTCATGAATGTGCTTCTCAACGCCTGCCTGATTCCATACTTCGGCATTATGGGCGCGGCGGCCGCGTCGCTCGTCACCCAGATCTTTACAAATGTGATCCTTGGTGTCATTCTGCGCCCCTTGCGCAGGAATCACCATCTCTTGCTGCGTGCACTCAGTCCCCATATCCTTTTGGAGCTTGTGCGAAGCAAATAAACAGGGAAGAAGCGGCCGCGTGCGGCCGTTTTCTGTTTTTTGAGCAACATGCACAAAAAAGGGTATAAAAAATTGGCAACCTCATTTTTTAGCAAATGAGAGAAAAAGAGAGGAAAAAAGAGAAAAAACGAGGTATAAACTTGCTAAATTAAATTTTTGAAAAAAGTTTTGAAAATCCTCTTGACAAAGCATCTTTCCTGTGGTACAATATCTCCGCTTGAAAAAATAGAAGTCGGAGAACCGACGAAAAATGGAGGAAAAGCAAATGTCCACTTACATGGCAAAAGCGGAAACCGTTTCGCGCAAGTGGTATGTTATCGATGCGGCCGGCAAGCCCCTCGGTAAGACCGCTGTTGCTGCTGCAACGATCCTTTCCGGCAAACACAGACCTGAGTACACCCCCCACGTTGACTGTGGTGAATTTGTCATCGTCATCAATGCCGCAAAGGCAGTCTTGACCGGCAAGAAGCTGGAGCAGAAATTCTACTACCGTCATTCCGGTTACATCGGCGGCCTGAAGGCAACGAACTACAAGACGCTGATGGCAACCAAGCCCGAGCTGGCAATGCAGCTCGCCGTTAAGGGAATGCTCCCCCACAACAAGCTTGGCGCCAAGTCCATCACCCGTCTTAAGGTGTATGCAGGTGCAGAGCACAATCAGCAGGCACAGCAGCCTGTTGTCATTGACTGATAGGAAGGGAGAATAGAAGAATGTATACCAGTGCAAAGCCGTATTTCTACGGCACCGGCAGAAGAAAGAAATCCGTTGCGCGCGTTCGTCTGTATCCCGGCACGGGCGCTATCACCATCAACGGCAAGAACATTGATGAGTATTTTGGTCTTGAGACCCTGAACCTGATCGTAAATCAGCCCTTTGGCGTTACCGCTACCGAGGGTAAGTTTGATATCGTTGCCAATGTAAAGGGCGGCGGTCTTTCCGGTCAGGCAGGTGCGATCCGTCACGGCGTAGCGCGTGCGCTCCTCGCCGCTGATGAGGCAAACAAGCCCGCTCTGAAGGCGGCAGGCTTCCTGACCCGCGATCCTCGTATGAAGGAAAGAAAGAAGTACGGTCTGAAGGGCGCCCGTCGTGCACCTCAGTTCTCCAAGAGATAATTTCGACCTTTGGTCGAAACTTGCAAAAAACGCTCTGCATATGCAGGGCGTTTTTTGTTATCTCTTGGAGAAGAATGAATTGCCCTTACAGGCATGAATTGGCTTACGCCATGAATTGCACTATGGTGCATGAATTGCCTACGGCATTGAAAGGAATGGGGCAATCCAATTCATGAAATCGCAGATTTCAAATCATGAAGCCGCAGGCTTCAATTCATGACGGCTTGCCGTCAATTCATCTTCAAAGAGTATAAAGCCAAGATGGCTGAAACAATCGATCACGATTTGCTATAATCAAAAAGGGCGGTTCAACTATATGTTGAGCCGTCTTTTTTGTGCAAGTATGTACGCAATCAATCAACCATTTACAAAATTGACTGTTTTGTGGTATAATTTATTTGGTTGAAAACATTGAAATCAACACATTAAGCTAATCATGTTGTTCAAATTTCTTTTTGCGGTTGGTATAATAAAGACACAACAAACCGAAAAGGAGAAATAAAATGAACACAGACAAAATTTACGCAGAATCCATCGCAAAGGAGTATGCTCCCAAGGACAACTCCAAAATCGTTGCACTTCGTAAGCTCGACAAGAAGGCGAAATTGCCCGCAACCATTTTCACTTATACCTTTGGTATTATTTCTGCCCTTGTTGCAGGCACGG
>JAZOOW010000046.1:0-20095 GCA_045655145.1 Eubacteriales bacterium
GCCTTTGCGGCCGTGACGGCGCGTGCCGTGGCAAACCTCCGCACGCTCTCCGAGCTTTGCCTCCCCTGTGTGGAGGTGGGCGGCCTGTTTCTTGCCATGAAGGCAAAAAGCGCCGCCGAGGAGCTCTCGGAGGCGGCGCACGCCATCTCGATGCTTGGCGGCAAATGCGAGTGCGAGGAATCACTGACGCTCTCAAACGGCGAGGAGGAGCTTTCCCGTACCGCGCTCCTCCTCCGCAAGCTCCGTAAAACGCCCCCCGAATACCCCCGTGCGTATGCGCGGATCTTAAAAAAGCCGCTTTGACGGTCACCGCCCGTCTGTCTTTTGGGCGGTATTTACTCTCGGAAAGGAGTGCGGCCACGGCCGCTTTTATCGAATATGAAGAAGCTGCCCGAGCTGCTTGCGCCCGTCGGCTCTCCCGAGGCACTCTCCTCCGCCATTGAGGCAGGTGCAGACGCCGTCTATCTCGGCGCGCAGACCATGAATGCCCGTATCGGTGCTGTGAATTTTGACACGGACGGCATCGGAGAGGCCATCTCCCGCGCTCACCGCTTTGGCGTGCGCTGTTACGTCACGCTCAACACCCTGCTTTTTGACCGCGAATGCGGAGAGCTTTTGGATACGGCCGCGGCACTTTACCGCATGGGGGCGGACGCCGTGATCGTAGCCGACCTTGGCGCGATCCGTCTTCTCCGCCGCCATCTGCCCGCGCTTGAAATTCACGCAAGCACGCAGGCCTCCATCCATTCGACCGACGGCGCACGCGAAATGGCGAAGCTCGGTGTGACGCGCGTCGTGCTGGCGCGTGAGCTGTCGCTTACCGATATTTGCTCGGTCACGACACACGCCCCCCTCCAAACCGAAATTTTCCTGCACGGCGCGCTCTGTGTATCCTATTCGGGGCAGTGCCTGTTTTCATCACTCGTGGGCGGCCGCTCGGGCAACCGCGGCGAATGTGCCCAGCCCTGCCGCCTGCCGTACAGCGGCACTTATCCCCTCAGCCTGCGCGATCTCTCGCTTGCTGACCATATCCCCGCCTTGATCGAGAGCGGCGTTTCCTCCCTCAAGATCGAGGGGCGCATGAAGAGCGCCTCCTACGTGTACGGCGTTACCTCGATCTACCGCCGCCTGCTTGACGAGGGGCGTGCCGCCACCGCCGCGGAGCAGGCGCATCTCTCCGCTCTCTTTTCACGGAGTGGCTTTACCGACGCCTATCTGCGCGGACGGCCGAGTGAGCCGATGACGGGTGTGCGCTCGGATGCCGACAAGGAAAAAAGCCGCGCCCTGCCGCCGCCACCGCCGCCCTCGCGCAAAATACCCCTCACGGGCATGCTCTCGGTAAAAGCAGATGAGCCTGCCGCGCTCACGCTGACTACCCCCACGGGGCGCACCGCCACGGTCACGGGAGAGATCCCGCGCGCCGCGCTGACGGCACCGCTGACGAAGGACACGCTTGCCGCCCGTATCGCAAAGCTTGGCGGCACGGATTACACGCTCGCCCCTGCCGATCTTTCTATCACGCTTGACGAGAGCCTCAACCTCTCGCCTGCGGCCATCAATTCCCTGCGGCGCGAGGCAATTTCCGCTTTGGAGGCACCCGTGTGTCGCGAATTGCCGACAGCTCCCGTTTACCGCTATGCCCCTGCCGCACCCCTCTCGGATGAAAGGGAGGCGCACGGAGAGCAAAGACCGCTCCGCACCGCGCTGTGCTACACCCCCGCGCAGGCAGATGCCCTGCGTGAGGAGGGTTATTTTGACCGCATCTATCTGCCCCTTCCGCTTTTTGACCGCGGCCGTCATCTTCCCGACGGCGTGTACCTGCCCCCCTTTGTTTACGACAGCGAGCGCGCAGGCGTGCTTGCACTTCTTGACCGCGCCGCGACCGCAGGCATCGGCTATGCGCTGTGCGGCGGCATTGGCATGCTTGCGCCGCTCCGCGAGCGCGGATTTTCCGTCATGGGCGATTTCCGCCTCAATATCACGAACCGTGAAAGTGCCGCCGCGATCCGTGAAATGGGGCTTTCCGAATACATTCTCTCCCCCGAGCTTTCCCTGCGCCGTATCCGCGACATTGGCGGCGGCACGATCGTGTACGGGCGCATTCCTCTGATGCTGACCGCGCGTTGCTTTACCAAGGAGAATTTTGGCTGTGCACAGTGCGGTCACGCCGCGCTGACCGACCGCCGCGGCGTGCGCTTTCCGCTTCTCCGCGAATATCCCCACCGCACACTGATCTGCAACAGCCGCCCGACCTATATGGGCGACCGCCGCACGGCCCTTGCCGAGGCCCGCGTGGAGATTATGCATTTCCTCTTTACGACAGAAAGCGGAGAAGAGGCCGTGCAGGCCGTCCGCCGCTATCGGGACGGGCTCCCGTTTGTTGGCGATTGCCGCCGCATTCCCAAGGACTGACCGTCCTCCTATTTTTACGATGACCGAGGTGCTTTATGAACTACCGCATCGGGGAGCTTCTTCCCCCGCATATCCGCATCCGCCTGGCCTCCGCATCCCCGCGCAGACGGGAGCTTCTCTCTGCAATGGGACTTTCCTTTACCGTTTGCCCCTGCGACGTGGACGAAACGGTTGGAGAAGGCACGCATCCTGCGGATGCTGTGCTCCTTCTCTCCGCGCGCAAGGCGCAAGCCGCCGCTTGCTTTGGGGCGGAGGATGTTATTCTGGCCTCGGACACCCTTGTGGAGATCGACGGCGTGCCGCTTGGCAAGCCGAAGGATGAGGCGGATGCCCTTGCGATGCTCCTGCGTCTTTCGGGGCGTGAGCATCGCGTGCATACAGGCGTTTCGGTCATGTGGCACGGCGAATGCCGCACCGCACGCGACACGACGCGCGTCTTCATGCGCCCCTTTACCGAGGCCGAGGCGCGTGACTATATTGCCACGGGCGAGCCTGCCGACAAGGCAGGGGCATATGCCATCCAAGGGCTTGGCGGTGCGCTGGTTGACCGCATTGAGGGGGCTTATGACACGGTCGTGGGACTTCCCTGTGCGGTGGTCGACCGCCTGCTCTCTGCCTTTCTTGGTCTTTCCGACCGATAAACCCAACGAAAACAATCCTGAAAAGAAGGGAGGCGACGGCTGTGCGCCAACTGACAAAGCGCGAGAAAAAGGAACGGATGACCGAGGCGGTCGCCCGACTGGAAGCGCGCTATCCCGAGGTCGTCTGCGCCCTCGAATACGGCGGCGACCCGTGGCGACTGCTCGTCATGGGGCGGCTCTCCGCGCAATGCACCGATGCACGCGTCAATCTCACCTGCCGCACGCTCTTTGCGCGCTATCCCGATGCCGCCGCGCTGGCCGCGGCCGATATCTCCGAGGTAGAGGAAATCGTTCACCCCTGCGGCCTTTTCCGTGTAAAAGCACAAAACATCATGGATGCCTCCCGTATGCTCCTTACCGAGTACGGCGGCATCCTTCCCGACCGTATGGAGGAGCTTTTGCGCTTCCCCGGTGTCGGACGGAAGGTGGCCAACCTCCTGCTTGGCGACATTTATCATCTCCCTGCCGTGGTGACCGATACCCATTGCATCCGCATCTGCGGACGGCTTGGCATGTACCCCGAGAGCGAGAAAAATCCGACGCGCATCGAGCGCATTCTTGCCGCGCTGATCGCGCCCGAGAAGCAATCCGACTTTTGCCACCGCATCGTGTGGTTTGGCCGCGAGGTCTGCACGGCGCGTGCGCCGCACTGTGACGTCTGTCCGCTTGCCGATCTCTGCCGCCACCGCGAGGTGGAGAAAGTGAGGCTTTCATGAGCGAAAAGCAAGTAACCGATACAAGCAGCAGCTCCGCACCCCCCATGCGGCCACGCTTGCAGCTCGACCGCCCCGTGATCGTGGAGGGCAAGTACGACAAGATCACCCTCTCCTCGGTGCTGGACGCGCACATCATTCCCACGGGCGGCTTCTCTATCTTTAACAATAAGGAAAGGCTGGCCCTGATCCGCCGCCTTGGCGAGGAAAAGGGCACCATCGTGCTGACCGACAGCGACGGGGCGGGCAAGCTGATCCGCTCCTACATCTCCTCCGCGCTCCCCAAGGACAAGATCATTCACCTCTACACGCCCTCGATTGCGGGCAAGGAGCGCCGCAAGGCTACCCCCTCAAAGGAAGGCCTGCTTGGTGTGGAGGGCATGGAGGCCGACCGTCTTTACCGTCTTTTTGCCCCTTTCGCGACAAACGGGTGCCCCCAAACCGAAAAAACGGGTGCGCAGGACAGCACCGCGACAACGGTGCATGCTGCACCGCGCCGTGTGGAGAAGCGCGATTTTTACGCCGACGGGCTTTCGGGCGGACAGGGTGCCGCCGCACGGCGTGAGGCCCTGGCCGCCGCGCTGGAGCTGCCGCGCGGCATGACACCGAACGCACTCCTTGAAGCGATCAATCTACTCTTTACCTACGAGGAATACCGCGCCGCCGTTGTCGCGTGCGGAGCAGATATCTGACGCTTTACCGATACCATCATTTCTTTTTTCGGAGGTTTTTATGGACTGGCAATTATCCTTCCTGCACGCGCTGGAGAGCATCCGCAACCCCGTTTTGGATGCTTTCTTCGGCATCATTACCTACCTTGGCAGCGAAACGGGATTGATCGTGGTCGCGCTCGTCTGCTTCTGGTGCCTTGACAAAAAGAACGCCTACTACCTCTTTTCGGTCGGCCTGCTCGGCACGGTGTTCAATCAATTTCTGAAGATCACCTGCCGCATCCCGCGCCCGTGGGTGCTGGATCCCACGCTGAACCCCGTGGCCTCTGCCCTTCCCGATGCCACAGGCTATTCCTTCCCGTCGGGGCATACGCAGTCCTCTGTTGGGCTGTTCGGATGCATGGTGCGTATGTGGAAAAAGACCTGGGTGCGCGTGCTTTGCCTTCTCCCCGTTTTGCTCGTCCCCTTCTCCCGTATGTATCTTGGCGTGCATACACCGATGGACGTGCTTGTGTCCTTTGCCCTTGCGGGGGCGATGGTGCTGGCCTTTTATCCCATCCTTGACCGCGCCTTTGGCGATCACCGCCGCATGGCGATCCTGCTTGGCTCTCTGGTGGGTGCGGCCGCGCTTTATCTTGTCTATGTCTTGGTGTTCCCCTTCCCTGCGGACATTGATCCCGCCCATCTTGACTCCGCGCTGAAAAACGGCTACACTCTGCTTGGCACGCTGCTTGGGCTTTCTCTCGTCTACTTCCTTGACGAGCGGTATATCCACAGCAAAACCGAGGCTCCCCTCCCCGCCCAGATCATCAAGCTTTTGGGCGGCGGCGCGCTCGCCTTTGCCCTGAAGGCAGGACTGAAATCTCCGCTGACCGCCCTCCTCGGCGCGGGCGTTGAGAGCCTGCCCCGTTACTTCCTTCTCGTCCTGTTTGCGGGTGCTGTCTGGCCGATGACCTTCCCCTATCTTTGCCGTTTGTTTGAGAAAAAGGCAGAAAAACAAGCACCGCGTAAAAATTTTTCTTTCCCTTCATAAAAAAGTAGAAAAAATCATTGCATTTTCCGAAATTTATGCTATAATAATAGGAGCAAACGCTTCGGGCACTCGTTTTGCCCGCAAAAATCAAGAAAAGGACTGTAATCATGAAGAAAATCGTATCCCTGCTTCTGGCACTTCTCATGCTTGCTTCGGTCGGCGCCTTTACCGCCTGCTCCGATACGGGCTTTGATTACCGCACAGAGGACCTCACGCCCTACATTTATAAGCTGTTCGATCACACGACCGACAAGCTCCACATCACCATCGCAGATCTGGCTGACACCATCACCGATGACGATGTGAAGAAGGAGATCAACGCTCTCCTTGCCCAAAAGGCCGCTTACTACAAAAAGATCGAGGACACGAACACCGTCGTCCGTCTCGGCGATACCGTGGGCATCTATTACAAGGGTGTTCTCTTCTCGGATCTGAAGGCCGCCGGCAAGATCACGACCGATAAATCCGTAAAGGATATGACCGCCGACGAGCTGGCAGCCGTCAAGGCGGACATCGCAAAGCTGACCGCCGACGACATCAAGGCACTGACCGCCTTCTCCGGCGGCTCCAACCTGACCGATAAAGCTCCCTATGACCTTCATCTCGGCACGGGTGCCTTCATCCCCGGCTTTGAGGAAGGCATTGCAGATGCCAACCTCCCCATCGGCACCGAGAACTATCCGCTTCTCGTCACCTTCCCGAAGGAGTATTCCAAAAACCCCTCCCTGCAGGAAAAGGACGTTGTCTTCTTTACCACGATCAAGCACGCATACGAGCGCGTTCCCTCTCACGAAACGCTGGAGTGGGAGGACATGATCGCCCTGCAGTACGAGATCACGCTGGAAGGGGAGAGCGAGGAGGTCGTAAAGGCGTTTGGCCTGGTGACCGAGGGTATTGTAAAGGAAACTCTGATGCTGGATCAGGATAACCTCTTCCACGCTGCTATCCTTTCTCACTTCAACGAGCTTGCCGAGGGCGCACGCTACGGCACCGAGATGCAGTTTGATTTTGAAAACAAAGTGGAATATGTTGACAAGGAATCCGGCGAGAAGGTGCCGAAGGATGTTACCGCCAAGGTAACGGCTACCGTATTCTCTCTGGCAAATCCCCGTTACTTCACCACCGACGAGATCGACAACGGTGAGTTGACCTTTGACGACTTCTGCACCAAGCTCGGCCTGACGAAGGATAACTACGCTGAGGGCTATAAAACCTATTTCAGCGATGCAAAGACCTCCATGCAGAAGGATCGCACCGCGCAGATCAAGGCCAACAAGTATCAGGCGGTTATGGATGCGCTGGTAGAAAAGAGCGAGATCATCTCCTCGAGCGACACGATCAAGAACCTCAAGCAGGCCTACATCGACGAGGTGCTTGAGAACATCGAATATCTGACGATGACCGCCGAGGCCACCGGCATGGCAAGCATCTATGCTTACTACGCCTCCACGAACTCGGCACTCACCACGGGCACCGCACGCGAGTATATTATGTACACCGTTTACGGCTACACCGAGGAAACCATCGACACACAGCTTGACACCGATGCCGATACCTATATCAAGGAGCGTATCGTATTCTGGCAGTTTGTCAAGAACGCCAAGATCGAGGATCTTCTGACCGATGCCAAGTACGAGGATATGCTTGACGAGTATGAGGCATACTACGATGTAGAGGATCTCTTCGACGGTGAGAAGCTTGACGAGGCCGCCCTGCGTGAGGCATTCCTCTGGGATCTTGCCGCACAGTACCTGCTGGATAACTGCACGACCATTGAAACAAAACCTGTGAAGAAATAATAAATTTCACATGATCTCCGCGGCGTTCCCCCGAATGCCGCGGATTTTTTCGAGAGGAGGAGCCTATGAACGGTGATCCGATCTACTCTGCCATGGCAAGCGTTTTTGCCACGCTGATCGAATATGCCATCCTGCTCATTGAGCTTGTGGGCGTATGCGTGCTTCTTTACACGGTGATCCGTGCGGTCATTGCTCTTCTGCGCCGCGGCGACCGCGTACGTCTTGATCTTGCCGAGGGCATTGCGCTCTCACTGGAATTCAAGATGGGCGCGGAGCTTCTCCGTACGCTGATCGTGCGGGACTGGAACGAGATCTTGGTGCTGGGCGCGGTGATCCTGCTTCGCGCCGCGCTGACCTTCCTCATCCAATGGGAGATCCGCATAGAACGGCAGATCGACCGCGAGCGGCACGGCGAGAAAAAGGAGCCCGACCAGCCTTGACACTTTTCTTGCAAAAAAGCAGATTTTTCTCTTGACAATTTTCCCGTTTTATGCTATCATAATAGCGCAAGGATTGCACGATACAGTCCGTGTGAATATAGTCACTGTTCGCCGACCGCCTCGGGCTGTATGCTCGGGAGGGGTCGGCGTTTTTGATAGACAAAAAAATAACAAAGGAGACAGTCACCATGAGAGATGAATGGCGTGGTTTCCACGAGGGATCGTGGTTACACAGCATTAACGTTCGCAGCTTTATTCAGCACAACTATACGCCATATACGGGGGATGCCTCCTTCCTTGAAGGCCCCACGCAGGATACCCTTGACCTTTGGAATGAGGTCTGCGTGCTGAAAAAGAAGGAGCTGGATGCAGGCGGCGTTCTGGATATGGACGTACGCACGGTGTCTACCATCACCTCCCATCCGGCCGCCTATATAAAAAAGGAAAAGGAAAGGATCGTCGGTCTGCAGACAGACAAGCCTCTCAAGCGCGCGCTCCAGCCCTACGGCGGCATCCGTATGGCGGTCAAGGCCTGCCGCGACAACGGCTACGAGGTAGATCCCGAGATCGTTGACTTTTTCACAGAGCACCGCAAAACGCACAATGCAGGCGTGTTTGACGTTTACACGGCCGAGATGCGTGCCTGCCGCTCTAACCACATCATTACAGGTCTTCCCGATGCCTACGGCCGCGGCCGTATTATCGGCGATTACCGCCGCGTAGCCCTGTACGGCATTGACAGACTGATCCAGGACAAGCAGCGGCAGAAGGACACCTGCTCCGACGTCATGTATCCCGAGGTCATCCGTGACCGTGAGGAGCTTTCCGAGCAGATCCGCGCCCTTCTGATGCTCAAGGAAATGGCCGCTACCTACGGCTTTGATATTTCTCGCCCTGCCACCAACCTCCGCGAGGCGGTGCAGTGGCTGTATTTTGCCTACCTTGGCGCGGTCAAGGAGCAAAACGGCGCAGCCATGAGCCTTGGCCGCACGGCCACCTTCCTTGATATTTATGCCGAGCGCGACCTTTCCGAGGGCACCTTGACCGAGGAAGAGGTTCAGGAGATCATTGACCACTTTGTCATGAAGCTCCGCGTGATCGCCTTTGCCCGCACGCCGGATTACAACGCCATCTTTGCGGGCGATCCCAACTGGATCACCGAGTCGATCGGCGGCATCGGCACGGACGGACGGCCGCTTGTGACCAAGACCTCCTTCCGCTACCTCAACACGCTTGACAACCTCGGCGCGGCACCCGAGCCGAACCTGACCGTTCTCTGGTCGCCGAGCCTGCCCGAGAATTTCAAAAAGTACTGTGCGGATATCTCCATCCGCCACCACGCCCTCCAATACGAAAACGACGAGCTGATGCGCGCCCTGCACGGTGACGATTACGCCATTGCCTGCTGCGTATCCTCGATGAAGCTTGGCAAGGAGATGCAGTTCTTCGGTGCGCGCGCCAACCTCGCCAAGTGCCTTCTTTACGCCATCAACGGCGGCGTTGACGAGATCTCCGGCCAGCAGGTCGGCCCCAAGTACCGTCCCGTAGAGGGAGAATACCTTGACTATAACGATGTCATGGAAAAATACAAGGCCATGATGGAGTGGCTGGCAGGCGTGTATGTGAACACGCTCAATGTCATCCACTATATGCATGACAAATACTCCTACGAGCGCCTACAGATGGCTCTCCACGACAAGGAGGTGCGCCGCTGGTTTGCAACGGGCATTGCCGGCTTCTCGGTGGTGGCCGACTCGCTCTCGGCGATCAAATACGCCCGTGTGCGCGTGGTGCGTAACGAAAACGGTCTTGTGACCGACTATATCACCGAGGGGGATTTCCCGAAATACGGCAACGACGATGACCGCGTGGACGAGATCGCCAAGGAGGTGCTCCACACCTTTATCGGATGCCTGCGCCAGAATCACGCTTACCGCGGCGGCATCATCACCACCTCGATCCTGACGATCACCTCCAACGTGACCTACGGCAAAAACACCGGCTCCACGCCCGACGGCAGAAAGCAGGGTGAGGCCTTTGCCCCCGGTGCCAACCCGATGCACGGCCGTGATGAAAGCGGTGCTGTCGCCTCGCTGGCCTCGGTGGCCAAGATCCCCTTCGTTGATTCGCAGGACGGCATCTCCAACACCTTTACCGTCATTCCCTCCGCGCTCGGCAGGACCGAGGACGAGCGCATTCAAAACCTTGTTGCACTCCTTGACGGATACACCCAAAAGCGCGGCTATCATCTGAACGTGAACGTGTTTGACCGTGATCTGCTCCTCGATGCCCAAAAGCATCCCGAGCTCTATCCGCAGCTGACCGTCCGTGTTTCGGGCTACGCCGTCAACTTTATCAAGCTGACGCGTGAGCAGCAGGACGAGGTCATTGCCCGTACCTTCCATTCTGCCTTGTAAGCGATGGAAGGACATCTCCACTCCTTTGAATCCTTTGGCACGGTGGACGGCCCCGGCGTGCGCTTTGTCGTGTTTTTTGCAGGCTGTCCCATGCGCTGTCTTTACTGCCACAACCCCGACACGTGGGCTGCCGAGGGAAGGCTCCGCGTCAGTGCCGAGGAAGTGGTGGCCCGTGTGTTGCGAAACGCGCCGTTTTACAAAACGGGGGGGCTGACGGCCACGGGCGGAGAGCCGCTTCTTCAGATGGATTTTCTCACCGAGCTTTTTGAGCTTGCCAAGAAAAACGGCATCCACACCTGCCTTGATACCTCGGGCATTCTCTTCCGTGAGGATGCGGACACACGCGCGCGCTTTGACCGCCTGCTTGACACAACCAACCTTTTGATGCTGGACATCAAGCATATCCGCGAGGAGGCGCATATTGCCCTCACGGGGCATTCAAATTGCGCGCCGCTCGCGCTCGCCGCCTATGCCGCGGGGCGGGGCATCCCCATGCGCATCCGCTACGTGCTGGTGCCGGGGCTGACCGACGCACGCGAGGATCTTGTGGCACTTGGCCGTTTTCTATCCCCGCTTTCCAATTTGGAGCGTGTAGAGCTTCTCCCTTACCACACGCTTGGGAAATTCAAATACGAAAAGCTGGGGATTTCCTACCCCTTGGAGGGAACACCCGAGCCAACCGCCGCCGAGATCGCCGCCGCCGAGGCCGCCATTCTGGAAGGTATACAGAAATAAAAGCAAGGTACCGTTCTGCCTGTGGCAGAACGGTACCTTTTCTTTTTTGGAAATGTTACAAAAGCTCGGAGAAGGACATGATGAAATGATCGGTGTCCGCGCGCATGGCGGCCACGACCTCATCGGACTGCTTATCGTAGACACCATAGGTTTCAAGGCCGCAGGCCTTTGCCGTTTTCACGGCAACGGGATTGTCATCGTAATAGATCACGTCCGCAGGTGTACAGCCAATCCTGTCGAGCACGCGGTGAAAAAGCGCTGGATTATCCTTTGTAAGGCGCAGATCCTCGGTGGAAAAAACCTCTTCAATGCAATCCGTAAGACCGTGCCGACGAAGAGCGGCATGGGCAAATGCGGAAAGGCTGGCCGTCAAAATAAACAGCCGCGCCCCCTCGGCCTTGGATCGCAGGACAAATTCGCGTGCGCCCTCCTTCATCGGCACCTCTGTTTCATAAAGTGCCAGAAGATTGCCCGTGATGCGGGCAAGGATCTCCTCTACACTTCCCGGCACGCCAAGCTCGGAAAAATATTCCGCCGTTTTATAAAAGCCGATCGGCGTCAGCTTGGCCATCATCTCGTGTGTGTAGGGAATCCCTTCCTCATCCAAAACACGCAGAACGCTGCGCGCGATGTACATCATCGAATCGGTAAGCGTACCGTCCATATCCAATATGCGAATGTTTTTCATGCTCTCCCCCTGTCGCTGTCACCGGGACACGCGCTTTCTATCTTTTCCTCTGTGATTATACCATATCCGGCACCGTTTTGCAAGAGAAAACGGTGATCAAAAGGATTTTTCTCCAACGGCCACGCAGGTAAATAAACAGGCACAGGCCAAGGCCTGTGCCCAAGGGTAGTTTAAGTCGGCTCGTCCGTTTGCGCGGTCGGGGAGAGCGTCTGCTCTCGCTTCATATTGACAAGCCGCTCGAGTCGCTCTGCCTCGCGCCGCCAATAGCGCAGGGCCGCATGCCGACGGCGCACACGCTCCCGTGTGGGATAGGTTATCACAATAAAGGCAATACTAATGACAGAAATGCCGACAGCGGCCAGCGCATAGGCAAAAAAGACGATGCCTACGACCAAAAGCCCACTTTGTACCCACCAAAGATACAGCGGGTACAGGACCGCAAGCGGCAAGCAGATGCATAAAAAGAAATTGGCAAGAATGGTGGGCCAGCTTGAAACACTCGTTTCCGCACGGAAAAGCGCGCGCTCGATCCGCATGCGCTCACTTTGCTCGGCGCAGCCTCCGCAGTCCTTCTCTCTTTCCGCACAGGTGCGGCAATATCCCTTTCGTCTTTTGTTCATCACACGCCCTCCTTCCTCTTTCTTGTTCGGTATCTTATATTATACTCAATTTACGAGTATTTGTCAATACTCAATTTTTGAGTATGGTAAACTTCATATATTGCTGGAAAAAAAGTGAGGCATTTTTTCATGGATTACCGTATGAGAATCCGCAACGTTCGCGAGGACAGAGATCTGACACAAAAGGACATTGCCGAGGTCATCAACAAATCCCAGCAAGGCTATAATCACATCGAAATGGGACGCGCAGAGCTGAAAATCGATGATCTCAAAAAGCTTTGTATCTATTACAAGCTTTCGGCAGACTACCTAATCGGGCTTTCGGACGACTGATCCTCGTCAAACGGCGCAAAACATCCCTCGAAAAAAGGTACTGCAGCAGTCAACTGCAGTGCCTTTTTTCCTTATGTGTTGTCTGCAAGCACCTCTGCACAGTGGGCTTCGCTCAATGCAGGCTCTCCTTCTCCCGTGCCTCAGCCTTGGACCTTCTGTGCGCCTCCAGCTTGGCGTGACGACGGTTTTTGACCTCGTCGGGCATTGCCTGAATATCGCCCGCGCGCGTCAGTGCCCATTTTGTCATCAAGGGGCCAAAAATCTCATATACAAGCACCGAAAAGAGTGTGATGTTGCGGATCAGGTGCGCCTCCGCACCCAGCTGCATAGCGATCGTGCACATACCAAGTGCCACGCCCGCCTGCGGAAAGAGCGTAATGCCGAGATAACGGGAGATCTGCGGCTCACAACGTGTGGCCTTGGCACTGAGATAGCTGCCCACGTATTTACCAAGGCAACGGAAGAGAATATAGACAACACCAACCCCCACGATCGCAAGATCGAGGAAGACATCAAGCTCCAGCTCTGCGCCGCTGATGACGAAAAAGAGAGCAAAGAGCGGCGAGGTCCATTTATCGCTGGCTCCCATGAGGTCATGGGAGAGCGGGCAGATGTTGCAGAACACCGTGCCGAGCATCATGCATACAAGAAGCGAGGAAAAGCCGATATGTACCGCGCCAAGCTCAAGCTTGAAGGTAGAGAGTGCCGCTGTGAGAGCAACGAGGGCGATGGTCATATTCAAACGGTTGGTGTTGGAGTTGAAGAATTTTTCCAGCTGTGTCAGCACCCAGCCCATCAGCGCGCCGAGGAGGAGGGAGCAGACGATCTCAAGGAGCGGGTTGACCAGAATGGAAATGACATCCACCGTGCCGCTGATCAAGGTCTTTGCCACACCGAAGGAGATGGCAAACACCACAAGCCCCACCGCATCATCCAGCGCAACGATGGGAAGCAGCAGCTGTGTCAGCGGGCCCTTTGCCTTGAACTGGCGCACCACCATGAGCGTGGCGGCCGGTGCCGTGGCGGTGGCAATGGCACCAAGGGTGAGCAGCTGTGGCAGGGTGATCAAGCCGGGGAACAGAAAATAGACACCGAGAAGGGCGAGATCCACGCACACCGTAGCGGCCAACGCCTGAAATATGCCGATCACCACCGCTTGCTTGCCGATCTTGCGAAGATCCTCCAGGCGGAACTCACTACCGATGGAAAAGGCGATAAAGCCAAGCGCCAGCTCGGAAATGACCGAAAGGCCCTCCACCTCTGCCATAGAGGAAAACCCAAGTCCGCCAACGCCAAGCGCGCCGAGGCAAAAGGGACCGATCAGCACGCCTGCGATCAGATACGCCGTAACGGCGGGAAGCTTGATCGGCTTAAAAAGTCGGGTCATCAAAAGCCCTGCAAGCAGGGCGACCGAAACAGATAATAGGATGTTCATGCTTTCTCCTTTGTGCTTTGAAGCAGCCTCTCTTAATCATACCTACTTATCATACACCCAACAGTCGCTTTTGTCAAGAGCTTACGCGTCTTTCCCCTATTTTTTTCACACTTGGCACGGCAAACGAAAGCCCCCATGCAGACTGCATGGGGGCTTCTTTTCTTGTATCAGGTGTTTTTCATCACGATCGAGCCGACACATTCGCTGACATGCTCGCACGCGTCTGCACACGCCTCAAGGCAATCGTAGATCTTATACCAGGAAATCGTCTTTAGAACATCGGTCGTGTTCCTCGTCAGCTCGTGCACGGTGGATATGTAGAGCTTATCGCAATCCTCCTCCACATCGTTGCAGGCCACAACGAGGGAGTGGATCTTTTTCGATTTCTTGAAGCTTTCAAACTCCTCCATGATCGCGCAGAGCAGGTCGCAGCCCTTTACGAGATACTTGGCGTAGGTAACGGCAGGGGCCTCGATCTCCTTGATGTTATAGATGTAAAGATTTTGCAGCACCTCCTCCAAGAGGTCGAGGACATTGTCAAGCTGTTGGCTCAAAAGATCAAGATCCTCACGGTCCACGGGCGTTACAAAGGCCTTTGCCAGCATTTCATTCATTTCATGCTTTTTCATGTCTGCACTGTGCTCAAACTCATGCATCTCGGCAAGCATCCTTTCAAGATTGCTTACATCGTAATGCTCAAGGCAGTCCACAAGGTAGCTTGCCGCCTTCTTGGCCAGCTCCGCACATGCTGCAAAATTGTCAAAATAAAATTTATCACCCTTTGCCATTTTTCATTTCCTTTCCATTAGTTGAAAATTAATAAGAACAGCTTTGTTACCAAAAAAGCAAGCACGCCGCACCCGGGAAAGGTCAGGATCCAGGTCATGACCATCTCCTTGACAACGCCGAAGTTGATCGCAGATATTCTCTTCACCGCGCCAACGCCCATGATCGAGGTGGTCTTTACGTGCGTGGTAGAAACGGGAAGCCCGAACACCGAGCAGAACACAAGCGAAAGAGAGGAGGCAATATCCGCCGAAAAGCCCTGATGCTTTTCAAGCTTGACCATATCCATGCCGACCGATTTGATGATCTTCTTTCCGCCGATGGCAGTGCCTGCCGCCATCACGAGCGAGCAGACGATCATCAGCCAGGTCGGGATCGCAAAGACCGCCGCAGAGCCGCCCGTGCCTTGCAGGGTAAACACACAAAGAAGGATGATGCCCATAAACTTCTGTCCGTCCTGCGCGCCGTGCATAAAGGCCATGGCCGCCGCACCGGCGATCTGCGCCCCCTTGAAAAAGGGCTCGGTTTTCGGTCGGTTCATGTTGTAGCAGAGCTTCAGGACCAGCTTGCCGATCAGCCACGCAAGACCAAAGCCGAGCACGACCGAGATCACGATACCGACGAGGACCTTGCTCCATTCCTTCCACACGATCGCATCAAAGCCGGCAAGTGCCATCGCGCCGCCCGTAAGACCGGCGATCAAGGCGTGGCTCTCGCTTGTCGGAATACCGAAGGCCCACGCAAGCGTAGCCCAGATCACGATGGCCAGCATCGCCGCGCACAAAACGATGATGATCGTTTCTCCCGAATTTTCTCCGAAATGCACCATGCTTGTGATCGTGACGGCAACCTCATTGCTGATCTGCGTCATGATAAAAACGCCGAGGAAGTTAAATACCGCCGCCATGAGGATGGCCGCCTTCGGTGGCATGCATCTGGTTACCACGCAGGTTGCAATGGCATTCGGCGCATCCGTCCAGCCATTCACGAGGATAACACCCAATGTGAGGGCAACCGCTACAAACAACAGCGGATTGGCTGTCATTTGTCCCCAAAATTCCAAAAATTCCATAGAGTTCCTTTCTTTATGATGGTATATTTACAAACAACAAAAGAGGAAAAATGAAGCAATGGGACCAGAGCCCCCATTCTCCTCTCAGCATATTTTAACACAAATTGTCATATTTTGCAACCCCCTGCCACAGTTTTCCCTTTTTGCGCACTGTTTGCAAAAAAGGTGTCCACAACCGTTTTTGGTTGTGGACACCCCATGATATTGTTAACAAAGGGAGATCAGATAAAGGCCAGCAGAACAAAGTTCAGAAGGAACAGAGCGGTGCAGACCCACAGGATTGGGTTGATCTCCTTGGCCTTGCCCTTGCAGAGCTTAACAAGCACATAGAATACAAAGCCTGCCGCGATACCGTAAGAGATGCTGTAGCAAAGAGCCATAAAGATACCTCCGAAGGACGCGGGGACTGCCTCGTCAAAGTCGCTCCAGTCGATGTCCTTGAAGGACGCCGTCATCATGATACCGACGATGACCAGCGCAGGTGCCGTTGCGGCAGAGGGAACTGCACTGACGAAGGAAGCGAGGAATGCGGAGATCGCGAAGCAGATCGCGGTAACCACAGAGGTAAGCCCCGTGCGGCCACCGGCACCGATGCCGGCTGCGCTCTCAACGAAGGTGGTGGTGTTGGAGGTGCCGAAGAGAGCACCGATGGAGGTAGCGGTTGCATCGGCAAACAGAGCCTTGTCCATCTTGGACTTGAAGCCTGCGCCGGACTCCATAGCCTTCTCGTCCTCCTCGGAGAAGATACCGGTGCGACGGCCGGTGCCGATGAATGTCCCGATCGTATCAAAGGTATCCGAGATGCTGAAGGAGAAGATGGTGATCAAAACGAGCGGAAGCTTGGAGAGGTCTGTAAACAGGCTGAGAATGCCGCCCTCCTTGAAGATTGCGAGGAAGGTCTGGGGGAGCTGCGCGCAGCACTCGGTAAAGCTGATGGTGTCACCGAGCGAGGTAACGCCGAAGGGGATACCGAAGAGCGTGGTAGCCACGATACCGATCAGGATCGCGCCCTTGACCTTGAGAACGAGAAGAACGATGGTCAAGATCAGACCGAAGAGGAACACCCACAGAACGGGGTTGTTGAACTTGGCGATCTCCGGAACGATGCCTGTGGTGTTAACGCCGGTGGGGATGATGGTGGGATCTACCTCTGCGCCGGTGAAGCCCACGAAATCGATGTTCAGGAAGCCGATGTAGGCAACGAAAATACCGATACCGCCGCCGATGGCGTGCTGGAGGCTAAGCGGGATGGCCTTGATGATGTACTTACGGACCTTGGTCACCGTAATGATGATGTTGAGGATACCGCAGATGAACACCATGGAAAGTGCCTGCTGCCAGGTAAAGCCGAGACCGAACACGACTGTGTAAACGAAGAAAGCGTTCAGACCCATGCCGGGCGCCTGTGCATAGGGCACGTTGGCCACAAGACCCATAACGAGCGTACCCACGATGGCGGAAATGATGGTTGCAAGGAACACTGCACCCCATTGCATTCCGGTGCCGTCCTGCGCGAGAATGCTGGGATTGACTACAATGATGTAGGACATGGCGAAAAAGGTAGTCAGACCGGCCATGATCTCAGTACCGACTGTCGTACCGTTTTCTTTCAGGTGAAAGAGCTTTTCCATGAGAATCCTCCTTTAATAAAATAGGTACTTTCATTGTACCACATTTTTCCTCTGTTTTGCAACATATTTTTACGTAATTATGAAAAATTTTTGAAAAAATATCATTTTTGCCCAAAAGCCGGGCATTTACAGCTGTCAAAAAAGAGGGAAAATGTTCTTTCTCTTTTGGAACCGACCTCGAACCGACCTCGAACCGACCTCACGGGCGGTCCGCTTCCTCGCCATAATCTCGCCTTTGGCGAGGATGCCCGCGCAGG
Organism: Eubacteriales bacterium; assembly: GCA_045655145.1. Taxonomy (GTDB): domain Bacteria; phylum Bacillota; class Clostridia; order Oscillospirales; family CAG-272; genus UBA1740. Next base: position 17,684 of record JAZOOW010000046.1, read on the forward strand.
ACAGTCGCACAGGAGATGATGCTCCATATAAAAATTCCTTTCGGTCGGGTTTTACACCATGATATCGAAAAGAATGGGAAAGGCAAGATAAATTTGGGGGAATTATTTGTTATCAATGCTTTTCGCCTTGGCGAAAAGCTACCACACTTTTTCCCTCTTACCTTTTACCTATTACTTCCCAAAAAATCCTGCCGGTTTAAGTAAGAGTGAAGAGGCAAGAGGCAAAAAGTAAAAATCCCGCACTTGCGTGCAGGATTTTTTGAGTTGCGTTGACAAAAAAGATCCCTTTTCATCCCAAAGAGTTGACAAAAAAGATGCCTGACTATTTACCTTCAGTATGTTTTGCTACATCTGCTAAAATTCCAAGCCAGACTCCCATAACGCAGGAAACAAGAGGAGAAAAGCCATTCGGAAAATAACGAATATAGTTTGGCACACTCACAATAATTCCAATCATGCTACCAATCAAGAAAAAGTACGAGGCAAAACGCATAAATTTCGGCGATGCGTGAATTCTGACAATTTTGAACCCAAATTTGATACCGAAATAAAAAAACGGTAGCCCTATTACAGTTGCCGCAATGATCGTGACCTTATCGTCGGGATTTCCAAAAATGATCTCAAGCAACAATAATACAGGCACAACTACTCCATATATAATTGCGATTAGTTTTCGTTTGTTAGCAAGTTTTTCAAGCATTTGTGTTCTCCTTTGAATATTATTTGTCATTTTACGCTTGCATTAAATTTATTATATCATACTTTTCCAAGTTTTTCAATATTCTTCCCTAAAAACGCACGGAAAAGGTTCACTTCTACTCCCTTGCTCGAAAATGCCGATTGGCATCTTTTTATTTTCACTAAAATCCGTTTGCGCGGAGCGCAACATCATTTACGGCGTAGCCGTAACATCATTGGGCGCAAGCCCACATCATTTGCGACTTGTCGCAACATCGTTCATTTGTGTCCGCCTTGCGGCGGAATGATGTTGCCCTTCGGTCAAATGATGTTGCGTGCGAGCACGCAAATGATGTTGTGTCCTGCGGACACAAATGAAAAAATACTGAAAGCAGAGCTTTCAGGATTTTTTGAGGCGTGTTGACAAAAAAGATGCCTATGACTTTTTGCATATATCGATAAAATTGAGCACTAAATTTACTACACGAAGAATATAAAGCGCGGCATAAAGCGACAATCCGATTACCGTCCCTACCGAATAGTAATAATTTACGGTCATAAAGAATATTACGTTGATAATAAACAATGACAAATTGATATAACTATATATATTGTGCTTTGATATAACAAAAAGTATGATATCGATAAAAGAAACGACCTCACAGGCGATAACAATAAGCAGTGTAAAAAGCATGGAAAACCATGCATCCTCTCCCGTTTTATTTAAAAACATTTCTGTTGTTTTAAAAACAAAGTATGTATGAAGTAACAACGCAATTATTTGAAAGGGTATCCTAATCAATTTTATTGCAGTTTTCATATCTCCACCGCCTTTCTTGATTTTATTATAGCACAGTTTTCAGTGTTTTTCAATAAAAAATGCTTTTCGCCTTGGCGAAAAGCTACCACACTTTTTCCCTCTTACCTTTTACCTATTACTTCCCAAAAAATCCTGCCGGTTTAAGTAAGAGTGAAGAGGCAAGAGGCAAAAAGTAAAAATCCTGCACGCAAGTGCGGGATTTTTTGAGTTGCGTTGACAAAAAAGATCCCTTTTCATCCCAAAGAGTTGACAAAAAAGATGCCAACTTATTTAAGGTGTTATTTGCCTTTATTTGCTTTTCTTTTTGCTATACGCTCTTCCCAAAAATCCGCTTGGGTGATATATATTTCGTACAGTTGTTCATAAGACAGAATGGATCTGTAACGACTACTACCGTTCTTTGAAGGTATGGGCGGTTGCACAATACCAAGATATATGCCCAAAAACGAAACCACAATCCAGTTGGGGAAATAGAACAAAATAATAAGAGCGATAAAGTAGGATGAATAATAAAAACCAAGCACAATATGCGAGAGAAGCTTTTTCGGCAGAAGTTTGCTCCAAAAGCGGTACTGTATATCGTAAGCATCGAATATCGGCAGTCGAACAATTCCCAACGCAACACAAATAATCATCATAACAATTATATGAGGGATTGTCACGCCTTCGGGAGCACTTCTCAGTAAAACCACATAGAAGGGACATATCAAGAGTATGGTTGCCATAATCAAAATGGGCGTAACAAGAGAGTTGGCGCCGATGATCTTCACATCAAGGCTTTTTTGATATTTTTTTATGCTTGATATGATGTATAATGGTGCTTTTTCCAAGACCACATGCTTTCCGTCGTGTGTATAAATAATGGCTCGCCATGTTTTTTCCGAATCGCCTTTATATCTCGGCTTTGAATCTAT
>JAZOOW010000047.1:0-4185 GCA_045655145.1 Eubacteriales bacterium
TTATCTACAAGCACGGGCTTGTCCTCGTCGATCTCAACGGCGGTCTTGAGGTAATGGCGGAGCTGGCTCTCGTTGGCAACGATCTGCATAGCGCGGCCGCCAAGCACGAAGCTCGGACGGACGAGCACGGGGTAGCCGATCTTCTCTGCGGCGGCAACGCCGTCCTCGATGCGGGTAACGGCTCTGCCCTCGGGCTGGGGAATATTCAGCTCCTTGAGGATCTTTTCAAAGAGATCGCGGTTTTCTGCGCGGTCGATGGCGGCGCAGTCGGTGCCGATGATCTTCACACCGCGATTCATCAGCGGATCGGCAAGGTTGATGGCTGTCTGGCCGCCGAGCGAGGCGATCACACCCTCGGGGCATTCAAAGTCGATGATGTTCATAACATCCTCGGGGGTAAGCGGCTCAAAATACAGCTTGTCACTGGTGGTGTAGTCGGTGGAAACGGTTTCGGGGTTGTTGTTGATGATGATGGCCTCATAGCCCGACTGCTTGATGGTGGTCACGGCATGGACGGTAGAATAGTCAAATTCCACACCCTGTCCGATGCGGATAGGGCCTGCGCCCAGCACCACCGCCTTTTTGCGGTCGGTCAGGCGGGAATCGTTCTCGCCCGTGTAGGAGGAATAGAAATACGGAATGTAGGCATTTGTATGGAAGGTATCCACCATGCGGAAGACGGGAAGGATCCCCGACTCCTTACGGAAGGCGCACACCTCGCGCTCGTTGCATTTCCAAAGCTTGGCAATATAGTAATCCGAGAAGCCCATTTTCTTGGCGGCAGAGAGAAGCTCTCTGTCCTTGGGTGCGGTGGCAAGAGCCTTCTCCATGGCTACGATGCGCTCGACCGCCTCAAGGAAGTAGGGCGTGATCTTGGTTACCTCGTGAATGGCGGAAACCGTGCAGCCGCGGCGCAGAAGCTCTGCAATGGCAAAGATGTTGTCGGCACGGAAGTCGGCAATATAGGCAAGAAGCTCCTCCTCAGTCATGCCGTCAAACTTCGGCAGATAGAAGTGCATCGCTCCGATTTCAAGCGAGCGAACGGATTTGAGCATGCATTCCTCAAGACAGGAGCCGATGCCCATGACCTCACCCGTTGCCTTCATCTGCGTACCGAGCATATTGGAGGCAGAGGTGAATTTATCAAACGGGAAGCGCGGGAATTTGGCTACGATGTAATCAAGGCGAGGCTCGCGTGCGGCGGTGGTGTTGGCAATGGCGATCTCGTCAAGCCTCATGCCGACGGCGATCTTGGCGGTCACGCGCGCGATCGGATACCCGCTGGCCTTGGAGGCGAGCGCCGAGGAACGGGACACGCGCGGATTGACCTCGATGAGGTAATACTTGCTCGTTTCGGGGTCGAGTGCGAACTGCACGTTACAGCCACCCTCGATCTTCAGCTCGCGGATGATCTTGATCGCGCTGTCGTTGAGCATCTTATGATCCTTTTCCGAGAGGGTGAGGATGGGGGCTACCACGATGGAGTCGCCCGTATGTACACCCACGGGATCGATGTTTTCCATGCCGCAGATGGTGATGGCGCGATCAGCGGCATCGCGCATGACCTCAAACTCGATCTCCTTGTAGCCCTTGACGCTCTTTTCGATCAGCACCTGATGCACGGGCGAGAGCTGGAAGCCGTTCATGCCGATCTCGACAAGCTCCTGCTCATTGGCGGCAAAGCCGCCGCCCGTTCCGCCGAGTGTAAAGGCAGGACGCAGAACGACAGGATACCCGATGCGGGCGGCAGCCGCCTTCGCCTCTTCAATGCTGTAGGTGATCTCGGAGGGGATGGTCGGCTCTCCGATAGAGGTGCAAAGCTCCTTGAACATCTCTCTGTCCTCGGCACGCTCAATGCTCTCGCTGCGCGTACCGAGAAGCTCCACGTGGCATTCCTTGAGAACGCCCTTCTTTTCAAGCTGCATGGCAAGGTTAAGGCCGGTCTGCCCACCGATACCCGGCAGGATCGCATCCGGACGCTCATGGCGGAGGATCTTGGCGATGTACTCCAACGTGACGGGCTCCATGTAGTCCTTGTCCGCAATGGTGGTGTCTGTCATGATGGTGGCGGGGTTGGAGTTGACGAGGATGACCTCGTACCCCTCCTCCTTGAGGGCGAGGCAGGCCTGTGTGCCTGCATAATCGAACTCTGCCGCCTGACCGATAACGATCGGGCCGGAGCCGATGATCAGAATTTTCTTAAGGTCTGTTCTTTTTGCCATGATGATTCCTCCATATCTATTTCACACTAAAATTTCTTACATTTTTTGATAAACGACCTGGCCATTGGCGACGGTCAGATAATTCACACCGAGCAGGCGTTCACCTGCAAAGGGCGTTGCACGCCCTGCCGATAAAAATGCATCGGGATCGACGGTAAATTCCTCGCCAAGGCGGAAGACCGAGAAGTCATCCCCAAGCGGAATGCCGAAGCGCGCGCGCGGCGCGGTAACAAGCAGCTCCAGCATGCGCTCCATGGAGAGAATGCCCGTTTTTACAAGATGGGTGTACAGGACGGGAAGTGCGGTTTCAAGCCCCACGATGCCGAAGGCACTTTTTTCAAGACCGCGCGCCTTTTCCTCGGCAGAATGGGGGGCGTGATCGGTGGCGATCATACCCACCGTACCGTCAAGCACCCCCGCAAGGAGTGCCTCTCTGTCCGCGCGGTCGCGGAGCGGCGGATTCATCTTAAAGCGGCCGTCCTCACGAAGATCGCTGTCATCCAGGACGAGATAATGCGGCCCCGTTTCACAGGTGACGTCCACGCCGCTTTTTTTGGCATCGCGGATGAGCGACACGCTTTCCTTGGTGGAGATATGGCACACGTGATAGGCACACCCCACCTCATCGGCAAGGCGAAGATCGCGCTCGATCTGCCGCCACTCGCTCTCCGAGCATATGCCGCGGTGGCCGTGCGCTTTTGCATAAGCACCGTCATGAATATAGCCGCCACAGAGCAGGTCGTTGACCTCGCAATGTGCCACGATCATCTTCCCAAGCGCACAGGCGCGCTCCATAGCCTCACGCATCAGCCCCGCATCCTGCACGCCGCGCCCGTCATCCGAAAAGGCAACGGCAAGCGGGGCAAGGCCCGCAAGGTCGGCAAGCGTTTTCCCCTGCTCCCCTACCGTAATGGCAGCGTAAGGATAGACATTGATGGCGGCATCCCGCGCGATCAGCTCACGTTGTATCTGCATATGCGGCACACTATCCGGCACGGGGTCAAGATTGGGCATGGTGCAAACGGCGGTATAGCCGCCGCGTGCCGCCGCACGGGAACCGCTCGCGACCGTTTCCTTATAAGAAAAACCCGGCTCACGGAAATGCACATGCACATCACAAAAGCCGGGGAAAATTGTATATTCATCGGATAGAAATGCCGAAAAAGAGGGGTCTGCCGCCAAAAATTTCTTGGCATTTGCCATCGTGGCCATCACAGCAGCCTCTACGGAAAGATTGATCTTGTTCTGCATGATCCTTCTCCTTTCGGGTGTTGGTGTTTTTGGTGGTTCGCGCCCGTTCTTCATTCCCCGTCGGGGGCATCGATGTAGACGCCGCACTCACCGTCGGTATCCTTCAGCATAACGCGCACACGCTCGCTTTTTGAGGTGGGAACGTTCTTACCCACGTAATCGGGGCGAATGGGAAGTTCTCTGTGGCCGCGGTCAACAAGAACCGCGAGCTGAATGGCCTTCGGTCTTGCGTGGGCGAAGACCGCCTCCATTGCCGCACGGGCGGTACGGCCGGTGTAGAGCACGTCATCCACGATCACCACCGTCCTTTCTCTGACGTCGCAGGGGATATGACACTCGGCCACAAGCCCCTCTCGCTCCGCTTCGGTCAGGTCGTCCCGATGGTAGGTGACGTCCAGATACCCGATCGGCACCTCCTTGCCCTCGAAGCGATAGATCGTATCGGCAAGAAGATGGGCCAGCGGCTCACCGCGGCGGCGCACGCCGAGAAGGCATAGCCCGTCCACTCCGCGGTTGCGCTCAATGATCTCGTGTGTGATGCGCGCCACGGCCCGCGTGATGCCTGCCGCATCCAGCACCTGTGCCTTTGCCTGCATGCCTTCCCCTCCCAATCAAAGAAAAAAGCCTTGTCCGCCGACAAGACTTCGCAAAAAGGCAGACTACACCCGCCGGGAGTAGCCGCATTCTATGGAAATCTTCTCGACATCACGGT
>JAZOOW010000048.1:0-4528 GCA_045655145.1 Eubacteriales bacterium
CGAGGTCATCGCGGTCGACGAGGAGGCGGCCTATCCCGCCGCCCGTATGCTCGCGCATACGGAGGGGCTTCTCGTCGGCATTTCCTCGGGTGCGGCCTTGGCCGCCGCCCGTACGCTGGCCGCGCGGGCGGAAAACCGCGGCAAAAATATCGTCGTCATCCTGCCCGACGGAGGGGAGCGATACCTCTCCACCCCGCTGTTTGAATAGACGAACCGACGAGGTCGAACCCTGCCCGCCGCCGTGCGGCGTATAAATAAAAAGGAGGAAGAAAAATATGGAATTTTCCGTCAATAGCCCGATCATCTTCGTGATGGTTGCCATCATCATTCTGGCCGTGCTCGGTCAGTCTGTCTATTTTCTCCTGCGTGCTTGGCGGCGCGCAAAGCAGCTCAATATTGGGAGTGTCACCCTACGCAAAACGGTGATCGCCTCTGCCATCTTCACCGTTGCGCCTGCGGTTGCCATTCTTGTCGGTGTCGTCGCGCTCTCCAAGAGCCTTGGCATCGCGCTTCCGTGGCTCCGTCTTTCGGTCATCGGCTCGCTTTCCTATGAAACGGTGGCCGCGCTGACCACGCTCGGAGAGATGGGACTGTCGGCAGGTACGCAGATCACCGATGCCTCTACCTTTGTCACGGTGGCTTCGGTCATGACGGTAGGCATTGCCGCAGGCCTCCTCTTCACTCCTCTGCTTGCTAAGAAGATCCAGGGTGGCATGCAGGTCCTCGAAAAGCGTGACAAAAAATGGAGTGAGATCCTGAATAACGCCATGTTCCTCGGCATGATCTCGGCCTTCCTCGGCTACGTGTTCTGCGACGTGTCGCTCGCGTTTTCGGGAGATTTTACGGGACTTATTCCCGTATGCGTCATGGCCGTATCTGCGGCGGTGATGGCGGTTCTTGGACTGCTTGCCACCAAGACAAAGCAGCGTTGGCTGACCGATTACGCACTGCCCATCAGCCTGATCGCGGGTATGACCGCCGCCATTCCGATTACGGCATGGCTCGGTTAAGGAGGAAACGGACATGAAAAAACAAAAGCTTACCTATCTTGAAAGCGTACACCGTGAAGGGAGAATCTGGGGCTTTGCCATTCTCATCCTTTTGTTCGCGTTTCCCGTGGCACTTGCCGTGATCTTCGGCGCGATGCCGAATTGGGAGGCGTTCGCCCGTGCATCGCTTGCCGTTGTGCCGATGTATTGGGCGGTCGGCATCATTGAGGTCTTTACCTACGTTCCCATGCTGGGGGCAGGCGGTGCGTACCTCTCCTTCGTGACGGGCAACATCTCCAACCTCAAGCTTCCCTGCGCGCTGGATGCCATGGAGCGCGCCGGTGTCAAGGCAAACTCCGAGGAGGGGGAGATCATCTCCACCATCTCGATCGCGGTGTCCAGCATTGTCACCATGCTGATCATCCTGCTCGGCGTGGCACTCATCGTTCCGCTCTCACCTGTTCTTGAGTCCCCCGTGCTGGAGGCGGCCTTTGATCAGCTTCTGCCCGCGCTCTTCGGCGGCCTTGCGGTGGTCTTTATCTCCAAGAATCTGCGCCTTTCCATCGTTCCCGTGCTTTTGATGCTCGTTCTCTTTATCTTTGTGCCCGCGCTGAATGCAGGCACGGTGGGCATCATGGTTCCCGTGGGCGTTATCGTCACCGTCATCACCGCGCGCATCCTCTATAAGCGCGGCTTGCTTTGATGGGAGGTAGCCATGCCGCATCTTCCTTATATATTGGCAGCCCTCGGTGGTCTGCTCCTTCTTCTGCTTGCGGTCATCCTTATCCGCACGCTCGCCTTCCGTCCGCGTGCAGGGGTTGCCCCCAGGGCGGAGAAGATCACCTTTGACCGCGATCGCACGGTAGACAATCTGCGCGCGCTCGTCCGCTGTAAAACGGTATCGCGCTACACGCAGGGGGAGGAGGAGGACGGGGAGTTCCGCCGTCTGCTCGATCTGCTCCCCACGCTCTATCCGCATGTTTTTGAAGCCTGCACCTACCGTGAGCTGCCCGACCGTGCCATTCTCTTTCATTGGAAGGGAAGCGGCGAGGGGGATCCGGCCGTCCTGATGGCGCATTACGATGTCGTTCCCGTCGATCCCGCAGGCTGGACGCGTCCGCCCTTTGATGCCGTCATGGAGGACGGCGTGATCTGGGGGCGCGGCACGCTGGATACCAAGATCACCTTTGGCTCGGCACTCTTTGCCGTCGATCATCTGATCGCCGAGGGCTTTGTACCCACCCGTGACGTGTATCTTGCCTTTTCGGGCGGTGAGGAGGTCAACGGCCCCGGTGCAACGCATATCGTCGATCTCTTTGAAAAGGAGGGCGTCCGTCCCGCACTCGTTCTCGATGAGGGCGGTGCGGTCGTTGAGGGCGTTTTCCCCGGTGTCAAGGCCCCCTGCGCCATGATTGGCATTGCCGAGAAGGGCATGATGGACGTTGCCTATGAAACGAGGTCGCAGGGTGGCCACGCCTCGGCACCCAAGCCGCACACGCCCGTCGGGATTCTCGCACGCGCCTGCTGCCGTGTGGAAAACGATCCCTTCCCGTCGCACCTGACGCGCCCCGTGGCCGAAATGTTTGACACGCTCGGCCGTCATTCGAGCTTCGTCTTTCGCATGATCTTTGCCAATCTCTGGTGCTTCTCGCCCCTCCTTGATCTCATCTGTAAAAAGAGCGGCGGCGAGCTGAACGCGCTCATGCGCACCACGGTCGCCTTTACGAGAATGCAGGGCAGTCAGGCCTCCAACGTCATTCCGCCCGAGGCATCGATGGTGTCCAATATCCGCCTAAATCCCATGGATACCATGGAGGGTGCGCTTGCCCGTCTTCAAAAAACGGTGGGGGACGATATGGTCACGCTCCGTGTGATCCAGGGAATGAATCCCAGCCGCATTTCCGAAACAAAGTGCGAGGGCTACGACATCGTTGCGCGTGCGGTGGCCTCCACCTGGCGCGGCAGCATCGTCAGCCCCTATCTCATGGTACAATGCTCGGACAGCCGCCATTGGGGGCGCATCTCGGATCGCGTCTATCGCTTCTCCGCCATGGATCTGACAAGCGCGGAGCGCGCTACCATTCACGGAAACGATGAGCATATCCGTGTTGAAACCGTCCACCGTGCGGCGGAATTTTATATCCGCCTTCTCCGCGACTGCTGATCGGCGTGAGGATGGCTTTTTCCCCGACCGCTGCGCGGACAGCTTTGCCCTCGATCGCCGCGCGGCAGAAAACAGCACCCCGTGTGTTCTCGGAACACACGGGGTGCCTCTTTTTGCGGTTTAGCCGCGTTTTTTGGTGGCGCGCGCCATCTCCTCGCAAAGGAGAAGGGAATTGAGCTTGTGGAAAAGACGGGTGTCATCTGCAGGGTGCGCGCCAAGCGCGCAAAAAGCTGTGCGCGGTCAAAAATTCCTTCCTTTTTATATTATAGCGTAGATACGCGCGTTTGGTAAGGGCTGTTTTGCAGCTAGTGCCTTTCGCTCCGTCCTGTTTGCAAGGGGCACTTTGCAGGACATGCAAGATTTTTGGATAAAATTGCAAGGCACGGAAGCCATTGCTTGGGTGAACGAAAATTTTTTTATTTGCACAAAAATAATCATAATGTTTTGTGCTTTTGGGGGACGCTCCCATCCCCTTCTTCCGCTTTTTACAGATCTCTTGTTCAGCCTTTTTTGGCAAAAAGCACAAAAAGGGTGGTCATAATGACGAAAAATACGGGGATGTTTCATAAGTTGAAGGACAAAATGCACAAACTTGCAAAAAAACAGAGAAACACCCTTGACACCAAGGGACAACGGTGTTAAAATAATAACAAAGTGTTCCTGCTCCTAACAAAGGCTCTGAAAGAAACGCAGGAGCTCCTTTCTTTTTTTGGCAACATCGTTATATTTTTGACAAAGTTGCTATTACACATTTCCGACACATGAAGGAGGCAATCATGGAGGACCATCGTTACCCGACCGTAGACAGCGTGGAGACGCTGGATGCAGTGCTCGCGCGTGTACGCGCGGCGCAGAAAAAGTATGCAACCTATACACAGGAACAGGTAGACCGTATCTTCCGTGCGGCGGCGATGGCCGCCGACCGTGCACGCATTCCGCTTGCCAAGCAGGCCGTTGCGGAAACCGGCATGGGCATCGTGGAGGACAAGGTCATTAAAAACCACTATGCGGCAGAATACATCTACAACGCCTATAAGGACACAAAGACCTGCGGCGTGATCGAGGAGGATGCGGCCGCCGGTATTCAGAAGATCGCCGAGCCGATGGGCGTGATCTGTGCCGTGATTCCCACGACCAACCCGACCTCCACCGCCATTTTTAAGACACTTCTTGCCCTCAAAACGAGAAACGGCATCATGATCAGCCCCCACCCCCGTGCCAAGGGCTGTACCGTAGCCGCGGCACGCTTGGTTCTGGAGGCGGCCGTCGCCGCAGGCGCACCCGAGGATATCATCGCATGGATCGATGTCCCCGGCCTTGAGATGACCAACAAGCTCATGAAGGAGGCAATCATGGAGGACCATCGTTACCCGAC
>JAZOOW010000049.1:0-2067 GCA_045655145.1 Eubacteriales bacterium
CGCCGCAATCGCGGTGCCGCCCCGCAAGTGACAAGCGGCGTGCGGCCAACACATCCGAGAGGATCACGCTTCCCTCGCGGCCGAGATCCCCCGTGACGATCGCATCGTAATCCTCGGGCGCATCGCCGCTCTCCGCAAAATAGCGGAGGAGCGTATCCGCCACGGCAGGTGCCATGGCCGCCCCCATATTGGCGGCATCCGAAATGCCTGCATCCACCATCCGCCCCGGCATGACCGCCGTCACAGACACCGCCTGCTGCTCCCGTCCAAGGAGCAAGGCACCGCCTGCCGTGGCCGTCCACTGCGCGGTGGGCGTGCGCTGGCCGCCGTATTCAATAGGCAGACGGAACTGCCTCTCTGCTGCGCAGTTGTGGGAGGTGGCGATCACGCCCACGGTGGAGAGTGCATCCGCGGCATTCATGGCAAGTGCGGCACACACGATCCCCTCCACGAAGGTAGAGCAGGCACCGTAAAGCCCCATATACGGCACACGGAAGGCAGAGAGCCCGCCCGAAGAAGCGACACATTGATTTTGCAGGTCACCTGCCAGAAGAAGATCAAGCGCGGTGTGTGAGAGACCTGCACGCTTGAGCGCAAAATTCAAGGTGATCCGCCCAAGCTCCCCCTCTGCCAGCTCCCAGGTTGCCGCTCCGAAGCGATCACTTTCGTCATGATAATCAAAGAGTTCTCCCAGCGGTCCCAAAAATTCCTCCCGCCCTACACAAGCGGCCTGTGCGATTACCGAAACAGGCCGCTTCAGCTCCAAAATATGCCCCATACTGCCACCCGTGTGTCGCGAAACGGCAGGTCACGCGACCGATACCTTTTGATTGATTTCTGCACCTATTGTTTCCCGCGCATGGGAAAATATGCATACAAAGTATAAAACGCAGTGTCGTAACACTGCGTTTATACCTTCCCTAAAGCAAGCTTACAATGTAGTAGATCACGCCGTATACGGCACCGCCAAGACAGGCATAGAGCAAAACGGGCCCTGCCACGGCAAAGATCTTACCGCCGATGCCGATCACGACACCCTCACTTTTGGTATCCATAGCAGGCGACACCACGGAATTGGCAAAGCCCGTGATCGGCACGAGGGTGCCTGCCCCCGCATACCGTGCAATTCGGTCAAAGATCCCAAGCCCCGTCAAAAGTGCCGCCGCAAAGACAAGCGTCACCGACACGAGCGTTCCTACAAGGTCTAGCGGTGCGCCAAGCGCACGGTAAAGTGCTGTCAAAAGCTGACCGATCACCGAGATCAGCCCTCCTACCCAAAAGGCGGCAAAGGCATTGCGGAGCACGGGCGAGCGCGCCGCACGCCGCGCTACATATTTTCGGTAAGCCTCCTTGTCACTTGCGTTCATGCATAAGCCCCTCTTTCCTTTTTCTCACATTGTTGCCGGAGCCGCACCGAATTATACCGCTCTTTCCTTCGTTTTTGAAGAAAACTCCTATATTTCGCGACACACGGGGTGGGGCTTTTTTCGTTTTTTGGGATTTTTTGCTACCGCCTCTTGCATAATTTCTGTTTTTGTGGTATCATAATCGGGTTAGAAGATGAATACGGAGATCGTTATGACAGAACTTGAAAAACAAATCAACCGCCGCCGTACCTTTGCCATTATCTCGCACCCCGATGCAGGTAAGACCACGCTGACCGAAAAGCTCCTTCTTTACGGGGGTGCTATTCAATCCGCGGGGAGCGTCAAGGGCAAGGCAAGCGACCACCACGCCGTATCCGACTGGATGGCACTGGAGAAGCAGCGCGGCATTTCCATCACCTCCTCGGTCATGCAGTTTCAGTATGAGGGATACTGCATCAATATTCTCGACACCCCGGGACACCAGGATTTCTCCGAGGATACCTACCGCACATTGATGGCCGCCGACTCCGCCGTCATGGTCATTGATGCCGCCAAGGGCATTGAGCCGCAGACAAGAAAGCTGTTCCGCGTATGCGCCATGCGGCACATCCCGATCTTTACCTTCATCAATAAGCTCGATCGCGAGGCACGTGACCCCTTTGATCTGCTTGACGAGCTGGAGCATGAGTTTTCCATCGGT
>JAZOOW010000050.1:0-9762 GCA_045655145.1 Eubacteriales bacterium
CGTTGATCTCGATGGTCTCATCAAACTTAGCCTTGGCGGTCTGGAGAACCAGCTCGATCGCCTCGGCGCTGTCATAAAGCTTGGTTTTGTCGACGAGCTTTGCGCTGTCGGTATATTTCTTTCCGAAAGTAGCCATTCTTCTGTTCCTCCTTCTTAGTCAACCACAGTGATACCCATGCTGCGGGCGGTGCCGGCAACCATGCTCATTGCAGCCTCGATCGAAGCGGCGTTGAGATCGGGCATTTTTGTCTCCGCGATCTTGCGGACCTGATCCTTGGTCAGGGAAGCGACCTTGGTCTTGTTCGGAACGGCAGAAGCAGTTTCGATGCCGCAAGCCTTCTTGATCAGAACAGCTGCGGGGGGTGTCTTTGTGATAAAGGTAAAGGTGCGATCAGCAAAAACCGTGATCACAACAGGAATGATCAGACCGATGTCGTTCTTGGTTCTCTCGTTAAATTCCTTGGTAAAGATCGGAATCGGAACACCGTACTGACCAAGTGCAGGACCGACAGGGGGCTGGGGAGTTGCCTTGCCGGCGGGGAGCTGCAATTTGATATAACCCATAATTTTCTTAGCCATAAAAATTATACCTCCAAATGTGGTACGTATTCGGAAGAATGAAGAATTTTCTTCCTCCCACATGATGCCCTTTCCAAAGAAAGGGAAGAAGAAAGCAACGCTTTCCTTTTTGCCGTGCTGTGATCAGTCGGCAAGCTTGATATCCTTTGCTTCTACAATGATCGGGATATCACGTTTTCCGGTGGATGCGAGCACGGTGACCTGCGTCTTGTCCTCGGAAATCTCCTGGACTGTGCCGTTATAGCCCTCAAACATGCCGGAAATGATCGAAACCGCATCCCCAATCTTAAATCCGAGCTCCTCGGTGTGACGCTCTACATTCAGCGCTTCGACCTCCTTGGGAGTGAGCGGAACGGGCTTGGACCCGGGGCCGACAAATCCCGTAACGCCGGTGATGTTGCGGACAACATGCCAGCTCTCGTCGGTCATGACCATCTTAATGAGAACGTAGCTGGGGAACACCTTGGTTTCAATTTCTTTTTCAACGCCCTTGTCGTTGACGGTGTGCGAGATCTCTACCGGGATCTGAATATCAAAGATCAAGTGGCCGAGGCCGCGGTTTTCCACGATGCGCTCGATGCTGCTTTTGACCTTGTTTTCATAGCCCGAATATGTGTGTGCGACATACCATCTGGGACCGAGATTCATCTGATCGATATCACTCATGACCGTATGTCCTTAAATCAATGCTCCGAGTGCAGTGATCGCCTTTGAAAGACCTAAGTCAAGCAAGCCGATGACAACACTGATCGCAACGGCACAGACAATGACGAGAAACGCATTCTTGCGAACGTCCTTCCAAGACATCCAAACGACCTTTTTCAGCTCGCTGGTATAGTCACGCCAAAACTTGGCGATCCGCTTGAAGATGTTCGGCTTCTTTTCTTTGTTATCTGCCATATACAAACCTCTCAAAAATAATTTTGGGAAACGGGCAAATTACTTGGTTTCCTTGTGCAGGGTGTGTTTGCGGCAGAAACGGCAGAATTTGTTCCGTTCAAGTCTGTCGGGATCGTTTTTCTTGTTTTTCTCTGTGTCGTAGTTTCTTTGCTTGCATTCGCTGCACGCCAAGGTGATCTTAACTCTTGATTCGCTCTTAGCCATTTTTCGGCACCTCCTATTGAATTTGGAGCTTGTCTCCATTGTGCACGGCAAGCCGTGCTGTACCTCCCTCGTATCGGGGCTCAGGCTCATCTGTCCCAGTAGAAGAGCACAACAAAAAAACCTCCCGACAGAGGTAAAGACAGTATAGCACATCTTTTTCTCTTTGTCAAGAGGTTTTTTACATTATATAGAAGAAATTTTCAAAAAAGCTTAAAGCGTGTCCCCGTCAAAGAGGCTTGGCTGTTTTGTGGGGGCACCTGCGGGAGAGTAGGGGAGGCCAAGATGCTGGTAAGCACCTGCCGTCGCACACCGTCCGCGCGGCGTGCGGCTGAGAAAACCGATCTGCAAAAGATACGGCTCGTAAACGTCCTCAATGGTGATAGCCTCCTCGCCAATCGTGGCGGCCAGAGTTTCAAGCCCCACAGGGCCGCCGCCGTAGTAGCGGATGATGGCCTCCAGCATTTTGCGGTCGGTGTTGTCAAGGCCGAGGTGATCGATCTCAAGGAGGTTCAGCCCCGTGCGCGCGATCTCTCCCGTGATCCGTCCGTCGCCGCGCACGAGCGCAAAATCACGGATGCGCTTTAAGAGGCGGTTCGCAATACGCGGTGTGCCGCGCGAACGGGAGGCGATCTCACGCGCCCCCTCGGAAGAAATATCCATTTCCAGAATGGAGGCCGAGCGCGTGACGATGGCGGCCAGCTCCTCGGTCGTGTACAGCTCCAGCTTGCAAATGATGCCAAAGCGGTCGCGCAGAGGGGTGGAAAGCTGTCCTGCACGCGTGGTGGCACCGATCAGTGTAAATTTTGGAATGGGCAGACGGATGCTGCGTGCGCTGGGGCCCTGCCCGATGATGATGTCAATGGCGTAATCCTCCATAGCGGGGTAGAGGATCTCCTCCACCTGACGGGGTAGGCGATGGATCTCGTCGATAAACAGAACGTCGCCGGGGGCAAGATTGGTCAGAATCGCCGCAAGATCCTTTTGCTTTTCAATGGCGGGGCCGGAGGTGGTGCGGATGTTGACGCCCATCTCGTTGGCAATGATAGAGGACAATGTCGTTTTTCCAAGCCCCGGAGGGCCGTAAAGAAGCACGTGATCCAGAGAATCGCCACGCAGCTTGGCAGAATCAATATAAATCTTCAGGTTTTCCTTTGCCTTCGCTTGGCCGGTGTATTCCTCCAGCATTCGCGGGCGCAGGGATACGTCATGTCCGTCGCCGTCCGTAGGGATCGCATCGGTAGAAACGATGCGGTTTTCAAAGTCAAATTCTTCAAATTCTTGTGGCATGGCAGCTCCTTATCTCGTCGCAATGGCTCTGAGTGCGGCGTTGATGATCTCCTCTACGCTCATGGAGGCGGTATCCATCCCGCGCAGGGCGTTTGTTGCCTCTGCGGCGGTGAAGCCGAGGACGGCCAGAGCCTCCATTGCTTCACCAAGCTTTCCGCTTTCGGTAACGGGCGGAGCACCTCCCGCTACCGCTTTTCCTGTGGAAGCACCCGCAGGAGAGAAGCCCTTGAATTTGTCGCGAAGCTCAAGGACGATGCGCGCGGCCGTTTTTGCCCCCACACCGTTTGCACGGGAGATCAGCTTGGTGTCCTCTGTCGCGATGGCAAAGGCCAGCTTGTCGGGGGAGAGGAGAGAAAGGATCGCCATGGCGGCCTTCGGGCCTACGCCGGAAACCGAGATCAAAAGGCGGAAGGAATCAAGCTCTGCCGCGGTATAAAACCCAAAAAGCTCAACGCCGTCCTCTCGGACCTGCAAATAGGTAAAGAGCTTTTCGTAACGCCCCTCACCGGGGGCTCCGAGGGCCTCTGCCGTATGGCGGCTGACGGTCAGCTTGTAGCCGACACCGGCACAGTCGATCACGGCAAAGCTGTCTTCATAATGGACATATTCTCCTGCAATGTGATAAAACATAATGCGAACTCCGTTTTAGTTGGATTTTTCTGTGGGGGATACGGGGCGACCGTCAACGTCGGAGAAGGGCTCCAGCTTGCGGCGCACCGCTTTCTCCAGCTTGATGCGCTCTACCATGCGGTCGCGGCCGCAGGTCTCACAGAGGATGCGGACATCGCTGGCCGCGCGCAAAACACGGAAAATCCGTCCGCCGCACGGGTGAGGCTTTTTCAGCTCCAACCGATCTCCGGGGAGAAGGGTGAGAATGTTATTCGCCATCGGTGTCCTCCTCGTGTGTTGCCTCGTTGCTGTTCTCTGCGTTATCCATGAAAGCAGGATTGGCCTCTGCGGAAGCATCCGACTCGGGTGCCTCCTCGGGAATGCTGTCGGTGGGCGGAGCTTTTTTGCGTTGCGGGAGCATATTTTCTTCCGCAAATGCGTTGAGGGGAGTGGGGATTTCGCTGTAACAGAGGAACAGATTGAGGAAACGGTCGATCAGTCCGTTTTTCTTCGGGCGAAGGATGCCGCGGCGCAAAAGCTCCTCAAACACAAAAACGATAGCAAAGAGCGCAAGTGAGATCAACGAGATCGCGCGCCCCTTAAGATAACAATCAGGCTCGTAGCGCATTTCTACCGTATGCTCACCGGGGGCAAGATCAAAGGCAAGCAGGGCCTCAAGGGCCTCATAGATCTCCACGCGGACACCGTCAACGGTGACCTGCCAGCCCTCGTCATAGGGGATGGTGGTAAAGACGGTCGGACGCTCCTCGGTCGTGGTGATGCTCCCCTTAAAATAGGTATCGCTGTACTCTGTGAGTGTGATCGGATTTTCTCCAAGATCGGTGCAGGCATCGTATACGGTATCGATGTTTTCAAAGTAAAACAGGGTAGAATGAACGGGATAATAGCAGTAGAGCGATTTGTCCATGCGCAGGGTGACAGTGATGGTCTGTCCCGCGCTGAAGCCGCCAAGATACATGACGCGGTCACCCTCTATGCCGTACATAGAGCCGATCTTTCTGTTGTTGACCGTAACCGTAAGCTCATTGCGGTAATCGGTGGGCATATAAAAGTAAAGGCGTCCGCGCTGGGGGGCTCGGAATTTGTAGACAATGGTGGACTCCGAGGCGGAGAGGTCATCCTTACTGACGGTGCCATCCTTCAACGCCGTGCAGTTTTCTTCATACACATCCGAAAGGTACTCGTAATAGCTCGTGCCGTCTACGTCGATGATATAGCGATTGACGTTTTCAAGCTTCGTTTCAAAGGACGTGATCGGGGTGTACAGCTTCGTGTCCTTACCCAGCATGGCACTGACGATCTTGTTCTGGTTGTCGAGGGGACCCGGCTCCAGCTCGGAAATGTCACAGCTTTTTATGCTGTCGCTTACGGCATACGCAATGGGGAGTGCATAAGGGTTTTGCCAGATGGTTTTTGTACCCACCGTTTCAATTTTTGGATATCCGTCGGGGTAATAATCCGAGGTCTCCTCGCCAATGAGATATTTGACACCGAGCAGGGAGTCCAGAATGATCGTGCGCCCCTTGTACTTGGAGTAATTGGATTCGGCCAGCATGCCCATGCGGTGCAAAAACCGCAGCGTCTTGGCGTTGAGCGTGGAGGTTGAGTTGGTCAGGGCATTGTAATTCAGCTCCATCGGGTCGTTGGTGGTGCGGTGATTTTCTGTTTCTATGCGGTAAAATCCGTTATCCTGATCCTCGATCCAATCAACGGCGGGCTGTGTCTTTTCGTGGTACTCTGTGTAGCTTGCGCGCGGCAGAGCTCCTACGTTTTCGTGCAGGGAATATATTTGAACCACACCGTTTGCGATCGACTCTACCAGAATGAGAAGGCAAAGAGCGAGCGAAAGTGCGGAGCGGAAGGGGCGTTCATAACGCTTATGTCCGTACAGAACGAGCGCGTAGATGCTGACGGCCAGAACGGCGATCACGGCATGCAAGGGGGCAAAGTGCTCGATCTGCATCACGGCGGTCACGCCGATCAGTAGAACGATCACGCCCGATACAGTCAGGATCTGCTTGGTCGAGTAATCCGCAAGGCGCGCAAAGGCGCGCGAGGCCATCACCAAGAGGAGGAAAGAAAACATGAAGCTATAACGGTAATTCAGCCAGTTGGGCGTTTGACCGCCATGCCAAAGGATGTCCAGCGTGTTGACACACATGCAGAGATAGAAAGCAATGAGAAGAACAAACGAGGAAAGCCGCTCGCGCCTGCGGAAACGGCGGTTCATGAAATATAGAGGAATGAGAATGACCGTTAACGTGCCGCAGAAAACAAAGGGAAAGCCCTCCGGCTCTACGGTGTCATAAACGGCAGGCATCAGCTTGGAGAAGAAGGTGAAAAAGTCAAAGCGGAGCGTGGGGGAGTAGTTAGGCGTGGTAAAGTCAAGCTTTCCGAGCGAGAGGGAATACAGGACTGTCAGAAGAATAATGGCGGCCATGCCGATCGCCAGTATCGAATATACGCCCATGCGGACAAGCGAGCGGAGCACATGCTGCTTTTCGCCC
This sequence comes from Eubacteriales bacterium, assembly GCA_045655145.1. GTDB lineage: Bacteria > Bacillota > Clostridia > Oscillospirales > CAG-272 > UBA1740. Next base: position 6,108 of record JAZOOW010000050.1, read on the forward strand.
AATGGATTGTTGCGCCCGTCCCGCGAAAAGGCCACGGAGTAATAGATGAAATAAATGAATACATAGATGCAGGTCATGTATCCGATGTAGAAGTTTGAGAGAAGCGCGAGTGCCAAGGAGAGGACAAAAAGACGGTAGCGGCGGTATTTGATGACCGACTCGATCCCCCACGTGACAAGCGGCAGAAGGATCAGGTTGTCCATCCACATATTGTTGTGCTGCATCACGATCGCGAAGGATTGGAGAGCGTAGAGGGTGGAAAATGCTATCGCGATGTGTGGGGCGAGTGCCTTGGTGTGGCGGATATAAAGCCCGAAGGTCAAGCCGCAAAGCCCGGCCTTGAGGATAAAGATAAAGAGAAGTGCCTCGGTCATGCAGCTCTCGGGAAAAAGAGCCACGATATAAGAAAGGGGGCTTGCTAAATAATAGGCGTAAATGCCCATCATCTCGCCGCCGAGTGAGCGTGCAAAGGAATACAGCATAGAGCCATCGCCGTACACAAAGGAGCGAAGGGCCTCGTAAAATCCCACGTACTGCCCGTTAAGGTCAAGAACGAGAACGGAGTTCCAGCTGAAGGGGTAGATCAGGTCAAAAATATAGATAATGAACATCGCCAAAAACGGAACGGCAAAGCAAAGGGCGGTCATCAGCCGATCGCGTTTTTTGCTGTATTCCGTCGGCTCCAATGTGCGATCAAGACGCAAAAGAAGCGAGGATCCCTTCGATTCTGATTGGGGTGTATTCATAAAAATCTCCTGTTACCGCACGGCGGCAATGTAAAATGATATAATATACCAAAATATAGTGTAGCATACTTTTTTCAAAAAGTAAACAAAAATAGAAAAATCCGTCGTAAAAAATGAAATTTACCAAAGGTGTGAGGGCTTGACAGCAAAACGGCACTGTGCTACAATGACCATAACAAAAGCTCGGGAGGTGAACGTGGTGTCCGATGAATGTAAAAGGGACCTGACGGTACGGGAAGCAACCCCAAAGGATATGTCTGTTGTATTTGAAATTCTTTCCGAAGCACGTGCGCTTTTGAAAAACGAGGGGATTGCACAATGGACGGAGGACTATCCCTCCGTGCGTGACCTGCAGACCGATCTCGGGCATGGCTGTCTTTTTGTGGTGTGTAAAGAAGAACGGACAATTGCCGCGGCGCAGATTCTTGTTGCAGGGGATCCCCATTACCGTGAGATAGACGGTGCTTGGAGAGGGCGGGGAGCGCACATCGCCATGCACCGCGTGACGGTAGCTGCCTCCTCCCGTCGCAGTGGTGCCGCTACCGCCCTCCTTCGGTATGCCGAGTCGCTCGGACGTGCATACGGGGCACTCTCCTTGCGGATGGATACCCACCCCGACAATCTTCGTATGCAACGCTTCTTTGAAAAAAACGGATTTTCCTTCTGCGGGAGGATCAAGGAGCCCATCACGGGAAAGGAGCATGTTGCGTACGATAAGCTGCTTTTTGCAAAATAAAAGCAAAAAAAGAACCCCTGCGGCAAACGGCGGTCCGTCCGTTCGTTGCAGGGGTATTTTTGTGTTTATCGCGCGGTCAAGCGGTATACGGTAACAGCATGGAAGGTGTCGCCTGCGCGCAAAATACCTTCTCCATGGTTGACGGAATCCGGCTCAAACTGTGTTTCAAGACAGATAGAGTGCTGGGCACGAGGCGGAATGCCGCATTTGAAGACGGGGTCGTTTCCAAGAAAGTTTGCCGTGTAGACCTGAATACAGGGGAGATTGGTGTAACAGGCAAGCGCATGCTTTGCAGAGCGTACGGTTGCCGCATGATAGAGGGCATCGTAGCCTGCAAGGGAGATCGGCTCGTCCTTTGTGATGAAGTAGTTGTTGTCATATCCCGTGATCTCATCATTGAGGCGCTCACCGATCTTGTGAAATTCACGGAAATCGTAAGCGGTATCTGTAACATCCAGATATTCTCCGACAGGAACGAGATCCCCGTCTACGACAGAGATCTTATCGCCACTGACGCAAAGCTCATGCTCGCGGACCGAGCAGGCGTCATAGCCGTCGATGTTGAAGTATGTATGGTTTGTTAGGTTGATAGGCGTGTCCTCGTCCGTGTTGGCAGTGTAATCCATGACCAGACAATCCTCAGAGAGGCGATAGGTCACCGTAAGCGTCATGGTGCCGGGGTAGCCCTCCTCCTCGGGAGTGCTTGTGTGCGTGAAAACGATTTTTTCATCGCTCACCTCGGCTACGCTCCAAATCAAGGAGGCTAGAATGCCGTGCAGATGATTGCGACCGTTGTGGTTCTTTTCGAGCTGATATTCCTGCCCGTTCAGAGAGAAGCGTGCGTCCTTGATGCGGTTAGCAACACGGCCAACAAAGGCCCCCTGATAACTGGTGTCTGCCAGATAGTCTTCCATTGTATCGTGACCGCAGACCAAGTCACGTTCGTTAAAGATCAAGGCTTGCAGACGGCACCCGTAATCCAAAACGCGCAGCTCCATGTGGCTGTTTTTCAGCGTGTAAAGGAAGACAGAGGTTCCGTCACCGAGATGACCAAAAAGTTCCTTTTTCATGGTGTTCCACCTTTCGTATGATACCATTATTATAGCAGAAAAAATGAAAAAGTAAAGAGATTTTCGTCATTTTTCTTTACGAATTGACAGAGGCCTCTTTTTGGTGTATAATGAATGTAACAAAAAACAGGAGCCTGCCATGAAAAAATTAGTACTCGTGATTAACGGGAGCGGCGGTGTTGGCAAGGATACGCTTTGCGCGTTCGCCGCACAGCATTTCCGTGTCAGAAACGTGTCCTCAATTACGCCGATCAAGATGCTTGCCGCCCGATGTGGATGGCAGGGGGAAAAAACAGATCGCGCCCGCAAATTCCTTTCGGATCTGAAGGCGCTTTTGATTGCGTATAACGATTATCCCACCGCGTGGGCACTGGAGGAATACCGTGCCTTTGCTGCGGGGGATGAGGAAATCATGTTTCTCCATATCCGCGAGGGATCGGAAATTCAAAAGTTCGTATCTGCCACGAATTATATTGCAAAAACATTGTTGATAAGACGCCCATCGGCGCATGCAGGTGCTTATGGAAACGCTTCGGATGACGGTGTTGAGGACTATAATTACGATTACATCTACCACAACGAGCGTCCCCTCGAGGAGGCGGAGGGCGACTTTGTCGCCTTCCTGACCTCGATTTGGGAGAGCATCAAAGAATGATGCAGATGAGCCCGCCGCTACCCTCGTTGATGGCGCGCTCCAGCGTTTCGCCAAGACGCTTGCGGGACTCCTCGGGCATGTGGGCAAGCTTGGTGTGCAGTCCCTCGTTGACCAGCTCGTAAAGGGTTTTTCCGAACATGTTGGACTCCCAGATCGCACGGGGGTTTTCTTCAAATTCGTTGAGCATGTATCGGATCAGCTCCTCCGACTGCTGCTCTGTGCCTACGATCGGGTTGATCTCGGTTTCGATGTTGGCGCGGATCATGTGAATGGACTGCGCCGCCGCGCGCAAATGTACGCCGTAGCCACCCGGCTGCTTGACAATCTCGGGCTCCTCCAAATGCAGACCCCCCACCTCGGGCATGACGATACCGTAGCCGCTCTCGTTGGCCGAGCGCAGCGCGTCTGCCACCTTGTCGTATTCCTTCTTCATTGAGGACAGCTCGCA
>JAZOOW010000051.1:0-13420 GCA_045655145.1 Eubacteriales bacterium
CCGTATCCGACTGGATGGAGCTTGAGAAGCAGAGAGGTATCTCGATCACTTCCTCTGTTCTTCAGTTCGTGTATGACGGCTATTGCATCAATATTCTTGATACCCCCGCACACCAGGACTTCTCCGAGGATACCTACCGTACACTTATGGCGGCGGACTCTGCGGTCATGGTGATTGACGCGGCAAAGGGTATCGAGCCCCAGACGCGCAAGCTCTTCAAGGTGTGCGCGATGCGCGACATCCCGATCTTCACCTTTATCAACAAGCTCGACCGCGAGGCGAGAGATCCCTTCGACCTTTTGGACGAGCTGGAGAAGGAATTCGGCATCGGTACTTATCCGATGAACTGGCCGATCGGCTGTGGACAAGACTCCCGCGGCGTGTACGCCCGTGAAAAGCGTGAGGTGCTGACCTTTGACGGCGGCCGTCGTGGCCGCGAGAAGGTAACCGGCATCGCCTGCGATATTACCGACACAGAAAAGCTTGACGAGCTGATCGGCGAGCACCGCCGTACGGAGCTTGTCGAGCAGGTAGAGCTTGTGGACGTTGCCGGCTACGAATTTGATCTCGAACGGGTACGCCGCGGTGAGCTCAGCCCCGTATTCTTCGGCTCGGCACTCACCAATTTCGGCGTAGAGCCATTCCTTGAAGCCTTTTTGCGCATGACCACGTCACCGCTTCCCCGTCGCGCAGGCGAAACGACGGTCGATCCGTTTGATCCGCATTTCTCTGCATTTGTATTCAAGATCCAAGCCAACATGAATAAGGCGCACCGCGACCGTATTGCCTTTATGCGCATTGCCTCGGGTGTGTTTGAGAGAAGCCGTGAATACTTCCACACACAGGGCGGCAAGGCTTTCCGCCTCTCCCAGCCTCAGCAGATGATGGCAGAGGCGCGCGAGGTGGTGGATACCGCCTACGCGGGGGACATCATCGGCGTTTTCGACCCGGGCATTTTCTCCATCGGCGATACCATTACCGATCCTGCCATCAAGGGTCTGCGCTTTGACAAGATCCCTACCTTTGCACCGGAGCATTTTGCCATCGTTGAGCAAAAGGACTCCATGAAGCGTAAGCAGTTCGCCAAGGGCATGGAGCAGATCGCCCAGGAGGGTGCGATCCAGATCTTCTTTGAGCCGGGCTGCGGTATGGAGCGCGTAATGGTCGGCGTTGTCGGCGTTTTGCAGTTTGAGGTGCTGGAATACCGCCTCAAGGACGAATACGGCGTTGACATCTACCGCACCAACATTGCTCACCAGATCATTCGCCGCATCAAGCCGAGCGAGCGCTTTGATCCCACCCGTCTGACGCTGGGCACCGACACCCGTCTTGTGCAGGATTACCGAGGAAATTATCTCCTCATCTTCCCCGGAAACTGGGCACTTGATTGGGCACTTGACCGCAACCCCGATCTCGAGCTATGCGAATTTGACGAGATGCCGTAAGAAAACGCTTTCGGGGCCTGCTCCGGAGGCGGTTTTTCATGTTCTCGTCCGCACGGTGATCTCGCCGCTGTTGAGGAGAACGCGCTTCCCGTCCTTGTTCCGCACGATGAGCCAGCCGTCCTCGTCAATATCCAAGGCATCACCCACCTGTGTGACTCCGTCACGCGTGTATTCGATCTCGCGCCCGATCACCATGGAATGTGCGCGGTAAAGCGCAAGGTGCGCGCCGCTTCCAATCCCTCCCAGGCATTCAAGCAGGCGGTCTACGATACGCGCCGCCAGCGCGTTGCGGTGGAGATTATCTGCTCCCAGCGTGCCGGCGATCGCCGCCAGCTCCTCGGGGAAGGTTGCTGTCTTGACATTGATACCGATACCGACGATCAAATGCTGCACCTGCCCAAGCTCAAAGTTTGAGATGGCCTCGGTCAGGATGCCGCACACCTTTTTGCCGCGATGGTAGAGGTCATTGACCCACTTGATCTCGGTTTCGATGCCTGTCAAATCACGAATGGCCAGAAAAACGGCTACCGCCGCCGCCGTAGTGGCGGACACCGCCGCATCGAGCGGCAGCTTGCTTGGAAAGGCAAAGGTCATGTACATGCCCGACTTTTCGGGCGAGTAGAAGCTCTTTCCCTGTCGGCCGCGACCACTTGTCTGCGTTTCCGCCAAAATCAGCAGAGGCCCTGTTTTCCCTTCCGCGATCAAGCGCTTGGCCTCATCGTTTGTGGAATCGATCTCACGGTGAACATAGAGAGCAAGCCCCTTGATCCGGTGCTCAATGGCCCCTGCTACCGCCACCGCGGAAAGAACATCATTCGCTACAGAAAGACGGTAGCCGCGATTCTGCCCTGCCTCAATGACGTAGCCCTCCTCCTTGAGGGAACGGATGACCTTCCAGATCGCGTTACGTGACACACCAAAGCGCTCCGCCAGAGTCTGTCCCGACAGATCCTGACCGCGAGATGCCTCCAAAAGCTTCAACACTTCCAGTTTTAACTGCATAAGACCTCCTATTGTGAACTAAAAAGCAACAATAAGCTAACAATCATATTGTAGCATAGCAACTGTCACCTTTGCAAGAGCATTTTGAAAAAAGCGGCTCACAGAGCCGCTTTTTTATCAGATATCGCAAAGCTCGCCGCCGAGCATGACCTTTTGCACGGTGAAGCGATCATTGACAAACACAAGGTCTGCCGTCTTACCGATGGCAATAGAACCGATCTCACTGTCAAGGCCAACGGCACAGGCGGGGTTTGTGGAGGCCATCAAGAAGGCCTGCGCGATGCCACAGTTGGTAGAGGACATGATGTTGCGGCAGGCCAGATCCATCGTCATCTTGCTACCCGCGATGCCGCCGTTGTGGTCAAAATTCAGATCGGTAACATGCGCAAGGTGCGCCGGCGTCGGATTGTCGTGTACGGTACTGTCTGTGATCAGGATCATGCGCCCTACGCCCTTTGCGTGAAGGAGCATACGCTGCAGATCGGGATGCACGTGAATGCCGCAGGAATCACTGATCAGCTCGGCATACATATCCGGTGTTTGCATACAGTATTCATCGGGGCCGTAGCCGCGTGTACCGCCCGGAACAGGGCGTCGACCGGTGGCATCAAAGGTATGCGTCATGATCGTGGGACGAAGATTGCTGCCCAGCGCACGGATCTCTTCCGGTGTTGCCTCACTGTGTCCGACCGCAAAGCGCACATGGGGATTAACAGAGCGCGCATACGCCGCAAAATCTGCAATGCCCGCGCGCTCGGGTGCGATCGTCCACACGCGGACGTCGGTGCCGCATGCATCTACCATGGCGTGGCTCTGTTCGGGATCGATCGCGCCGTGCCAGGGATTCTGATCGGCGTGCGAGCCGTAGATCGGGTTGGTGTACGGTCCCTCCATGTAGATGCCCTTGATCACTTTGGTGTCCTTCATGGCCTCGCGGATGGTACGGACGGAATCCATGATGCGATCAAAGGTCATATGATAATCGGTCGTTGAGAGCAAGGAGGTCGTTCCGTGACGCAGAAAATGCGCCGCCGCCCTTGCAGGATCGGCACAGGTGGAGGCACCGCCGCCGCCGTGAACATGAATATCCACAAAGCCGGGGCCAACGTAGGCACCCTCGGCATCAATGCGCTCTGCATCTGCAGGGATCTCCATCTCCCGCGCAGGACCAAAGGCGGAAATCTTGCCGTCTTCAATCAAAATAACGCCGTCAAAAATAATGCCGCTTTCCAGCACAACATGCGCGTTTTCGATTGCCTTGCAGGTGTTTTTCATAAAACATCACCTCATATTGTAAAGATTGTGCCACCATTATACCACCCTACCGCGAGAAATGCAAGAGGAAACGAAAAAAACACGCCTAAATATATCAATCGATACTCAATTATAAATACTGCACCAAGCAAAAAAGGACTTGAACCTTCACGAAGTTGCCCCCACTAGAACCTGATGGTAACGTCACCTTGATGAAAGATTATAAAACTCATTTCCACAGATAAATGAAGAAGAGTTTCCCCGTGTATCCGTTGTATTCTTTCCAACCTTTAATTTCAGTCTGTTCACCAATTTTTTCTAATAACAGTTTTCCTGCTGTGTCCTTCCAATCTCTTCTCGGAGAGCAGAAAACAAACGGAGCACCGTCAACAATGCACTGAAGCCAAAGCTGAGCGCTACCTATTCCAAACTCTGCGCTTGTAAAGGATGTGAAAGGAATCTCTTTTTTAACCTTTAACTTATCGTTAGAGCAAATAATGGATGTGTCTGTGATCTCAGCAATGTATCCTTGCATTGCCACCTTCTGAGGCAAAATTCCGCCTCCTTGTCCAACAATCATATTAAATGTTTTGTTTTCGTCTAAACCATTCTTTTCACAGTATTTTTTCAATGATGACATTTTTGTTCTCCTTACATTTTTTCTTTATTGTTTTCTTTAGAGAAGACTAAACTTCCTTCAATTTTTTCTACATTGATTTCAGGATATTCAAAGTAATCAAATAGCGAGAATTGCCATTCGACAGGACGAGAATCAAGGAATCGGAATATCTTGTGCATGATCTCATCTCTTTGAGCATCCGTACCACCGTAAAAGTGAATAATAAACACGCTTGCAAAGAATGTGTCACTAACAGTTTTTCTTACTAAGTAAATATTTTGAATAATATCTTGATCAATTGATTTGATATATGCCAAAATTTCTTCCAGCATTCCGTCGGGTAGAGTTTCTTTGTTCAAATTGTCATTCTTGGAAAGGAACGAGATCTGCGAATCCTGATCTTTGTGTTTTTGCGCCAAGTCTCCTGCTTTCTTTCTGTAATCCAGCAACGCTTGCTCTCTACCGGTAAGACAACAAAAATTTCCAAGGATATTAAGACCGTCTTCAATGTAGTTGCCATTTTGTTCCATAGCGCGATAGATCAGCTCCATGCCGCGCTCGTCGTAACGATAAAGCATTGCCGAGCCCTTCATGAATGTCGCGTGGGCAGAAGATAGACTGGGGAGTGTTTCAATAACCTTATCACACAGAGCCTCAGCCTCCTCGTGTTTCCCAAGCGCTTTTAAGTCGGAAACGAGGTCGGCATATGTTTCCGGTGAAATCGGGTTTCCGGCTTGATGCCACTCCTCAATTCGTGCAAGCGGCTCCACAAATTGCTCGGTACGATCATTTTTATAGGTTTTTAAGCGTTCCTCATAGATGATATTCTCGGAGAAATCAAGAAGCTTTTGGATCTCTGCAATATATTCGCCCGAGCTTTTTGTTTCTGTCAGGGAAAGTTCTTGAATTCCCAGTGCGTCCATACGCATTTTTAAGGTTGGATGAGTGGAATTGTTGGCAAGTATCTCTTTGCCGACTAGATTATTCCAATATTCGCTCCTCTCGGTGATAGCCTTTTTGAAGTCTGAGATTCGGTTTGTAAGGTAATCCGCTTTTAACTCTTCGGGTTCATAAAGCGGAGATTCGTTCTTTACACCACTTTCCCAGAAATACATCGTGTCGTAATGTGTTTTCAAAAGAGCAGATACGGCAACCTTCGGATCGCCGTGTTTTGCCATCGCTTGATCGGCGTATAATTCATTCACCACAGACGAAGCATAATCATAAAACATATAGTTGAATGCGTATTTTGTGGCAAAACTTAAATACAGCTTTGAGAGGAATACACTAAGCTTATTGTATCCTCCGCTTTCTTCGCAAAGCCAAGTATAATATTGTGATTCACGGAAGGCTTTTCGGTTATCGTCGGAGACGTGTGCAAATTCATGTAGTAAAATGTTGTACAGTTCTTCCTCAGATAAAGTATGAAGGAGAACGACACCAAGTTGAAGGATGGATCTTTTTTGATCCTTCATAATACTTGCGGAGCAACTCCAAGTAAGTAATATCAAAATTTCGTCTGTACTACCCACACAGTCAGCGGCCTTATGTGCTAAGTCATAGATTAAGGGATAATCTTTTTTTGAAATAGATACTGCGGTTTCACTTAAAGTAATTTGCTTTTTCCTGTGTATCCGAGTATAAACCGAATAAAAAAGAACACCGGAATAGAGCAAACATAACATATAAAGAGAAGATGCAAATAGCATTAAAATCCCACCCAAAACGGCTACCGCAATCGCCAACACCGCAATAAAAAGCGTATATATGGTGGTTAAATGACGAATGCATCGGATCTCTTTAAACTTTTGCTTGGCCGTATTTTCGGCATCATCACGGTGACTTACTAAAAAGGCGTTCAAATCTGCAACTTTGGAACGATTTATTTTGTTCACAAAGCGTTTTGCAGAGAAAATATTAAAAGCAAAAAGAAGAATCGGTAATATCGAAAGTATGACAAAAACAGCGACTACAGCAGGACTTTCGGACCATTTTTCGTTGAAAAGCAACCCTATGATCGATGCCAGTAAAGCCGAGACATAAGACAAAATATACAAGCCAATTTTTTTCATGGTGTTCTCCTGATATGAAAAAAGATTTATCATTTGTAATTATATTATGATATAGGCTCTTTTTCAATAGATTTTTATAAAATTCAAAAAACAAAGCCTCGAAAACGTAGTGTTTTCAAGGCTTTCAGTGGTGCGGGCAAAAGGACTTGAACCTTCACGAAGTTGCCCCCACTAGAACCTGAATCTAGCGCGTCTGCCAATTCCGCCATGCCCGCATATGAAGTTTGTTTGGGGCATCCGCGCCCCGCGAGACAGCTTGAAACATAGTCGACTTGCTCGCCTACGCTCGCAATTCTCCTTGTTTCGGCGCCTTCTCAAGCTCGCTTCATCACCCACCGGGTGCGCTCGCTTGCGAAGCTGCCAATTCCGCCATGCCCGCATATGAAGTTGTCCAGAGCATCTGCCCTCAACGCTAACTATTATAGCACATACATTTCCATAAATCAAGAGGAAATCGAAAAATTTTTATTTTTTTAATTTCCCTCAAATATTGACATGGCTTGTATTTTTCTGTTGCCATGCACACGCCGCATGCAACGAGGAGCTTTTTAACTGCTTTTGTATCGGGCACATCCTACGCATCGGTAACAACATGGATTTCCACCTGCGCACAAAAACGTCCCGTTCTACGAGTATACTAACACAACCGGTATCTGTAACGATTAAAAGAAAAAACGTCACTCTGGAGTGACGTTTTTTCTTTTTGTATGCTTATTTGTCGAGAGCTACCATGCCGAAAATGGGGAGGGCCGCCGTTTCCAGCATATACAGGGCGCGCCGCAGATCCTTGTGACGATCCTTAGCGATCGCAATGCCGAGCACCACACCGTCGAGTGCCGCGGCGGCTGTTGCCGCGTCCGCATAGGCGTGGGCGGAGGGTAGGTTTACGATCACAAGATCAAACTCCTCACGCACATCGGCAAAGAATTTCGTGAAGGCAGGGCTGCCAAGAAGATCCGCCGCGTTCTCGGGCGCGCTACCGCGCGGAAGGAAGGAAAGCCCCTCACAGGGGAGCGCGACATATACAGGCTCGCCGCCGCGCAGGGCATCCGTAAGGCCGGGGGCTTCCTCAGCATCGGAGAGGATAGGCAACAGCCCTTCCCCACGAAAATCCGCATCCGCAAGCAGAACCCGCTTACCAAGGCGCGCATACGCCACGGCCAGATTAGCGGCAAGGTAACGGTGTCCGTCCTCACCCCCCGCAGAGGTCACGCCAACAACGGGAGAAGTCAGTCCGCACTCACGAAAGCGTGCCGCCAGCGTCACGCGGATCTCATTGTAAGCCTCACGCACGGCATCCTCACACGCGCCGAGCAAAAGGCGCGTATTTTCTTCCATTACAGCGTGTGTCATACTTTCTTTCCTCCTCGTTTGCTCTTTTTACCGGGCACTGTCCCCAGCAGAGGATAGGTTTCTGCATAATTCCCCATGATCTCGCAGCTGTTTTGCACACGGGAATCAAAAAACACGTAGAAGAAAGCACCCACAAAGGAAACCACCGCACCAAAGCCCGCTGCCAAAATGATGGGGCGCTTGGAAAATATCGTTTGCTTGATGGCGGAGGTAGCGGTAGATGTCGGCTGGATGGTGCAGTTCCCTACCGCATCGGTCACGGATGCCTGCAATTCACCTGCCACGGCATTGGCAATGCGCACGGCAAGCGAGGGCGTGGGTGCCTTGACAGTGATCGTCAAATGCTGTGAGCTATCCTGTGCCTCCGCAGACAGCATGCCCTTGAGCTTGCTGTCCGTAATGACGGTTTCAGACAGATCCTCCCATCCCTCATCGGGGCTGTCCGCACGGCGGTCGGCAAAATAACGGCGAACATTCTTAATAAGATCGTCGTTTGCCATTTCCTCCTCAAGACTCATGGCAATGGCACGCGCACGGGCAATATCGGTGGAATCCGGTCCTGCAAATTCGTCTACGGTCGCCATTTGTACAATGACCTGGGAGGATGCCTCATAGTACACGGTCTTTTGCAGATCGGCATACAGATATCCAAGTGCACCGCAGATCAGCGTGCAGGCAAGGATCAATATCCAGAAGCGGCGCAGGACTGAAAATGCATCACCAACTGTGATCAGGCGTTCTTTGGTTGTCATAGACTGTCCGTCCTTTCGTGATGGTAGGGTAATTTGTATCGGATCAGGCGCGGCGTGCCGCGGCCTGTGCCTTCAGACGCGTGGCGGTGTCAAGGATCTTCTTGCGCAGGCGGATGGATTTGGGGGTGATCTCAATAAGCTCATCCTCTGCGATATAGTCGATAGCCTCCTCAAGCGAGAAGATGATCGGCGGTGTGAGGATCAGCGCCTCATCCGCGCCCTTTGAGCGCACGGCCGTCAGATGCTTTTTCTTACAAACATTGACCACAATGTCCTCCTGCTTGGGGCATTCACCAACGATCATGCCCTCATACACAGGCGTTTGCACACCGATAAACATACTGCCGCGCTCCTGCGTGTTGAAAAGGCCAAAGGAGGTGGCCTCTCCCGCCTCGGAGGCGATCAGGGAGCCCGTATAACGGGTAACGACCTCACCCTTGAAGGGCTGATAGCCCTCAAACAGGGTGTTCATCACACCCTCGCCCTTGGTGTCGGTCATAAACTCACTGCGATAACCAAACAGGCAACGGGTGGGGATCAGATATTCGATCTTGGTGCGCGAGCCGACCTTACCCATTTCAAGGAGCTCACCCTTGCGGGAGCCCAGCTTCTGCACCACCGCACCGACCGACTCATCCGGCACGTCAATAGATACGTGCTCCATCGGCTCGTGCAGCTTCCCGTCAATCTCGCGGAAGAGAACGTGCGGCATCGAGCAACAGATCTCATAGCCCTCACGGCGCATATTTTCAATCAGAATGGAGAGGTGCATCTCACCGCGCCCCGCCACACGGAAGCAGTCGGTGGTCTCACCGTCCGATACACGGAGGGATACGTCCTTGAGGGTTTCCTTATAAAGCCGCTCGCGGATCTGACGGGAGGTAACGAACTTGCCCTCCTTCCCTGCAAAGGGGCTGTCGTTGACCGAGAAGGTCATTTCCATCGTCGGCTCGGACACCTTGACAAATTCAAGCGGCTCTACGTGATCGATGGCGGTCAGCGTGTCCCCGATCGTGATCTCGGTCGCACCGGAGAAGCAAACGATATCGCCCACGGTGGCAGACTCCACCGCACGGCGGCCAAGGCCGTCAAACTGCTGAAGGGACACGATGCGCGTGCGCTTTTGCGGCGCATCGGGATTATGATAATTGGCGATGATCACGTCCTGATTCTGGCGGATGGTGCCACGCTCGACACGGCCGATACCGATACGGCCGACATATTCATTGTAGTCGATAGACGACACAAGCAGCTGAAGCGGCTCGTCCGGCTCCCCCTCGGGTGCGGGGATGTACGCAAGGATGGTATCAAGAAGCGGATAAAGATCCTTGCCCTCCTCACAGGGAGAGAGGGATGCCGTACCCGCACGCCCGCAGCAGAAGAGCATGGGCGAATCCAACTGCTCATCGGTGGCGTTGAGGTCAAGCAGAAGCTCGAGAACCTCCTCCTCTACCTCCTCAATGCGGGCATCGGGACGGTCGATCTTATTGATAACGACGATAATGCGGTGATTCAATTCCATGGCACGCTGAAGCACGAAGCGCGTCTGCGGCATCGGCCCCTCTGCGGCATCCACTAACAGAATAACACCGTTTACCATTTTGAGGATACGCTCTACCTCACCGCTGAAATCAGCGTGGCCGGGGGTATCGATCACGTTGATCTTGACACCGTTATAATGAATGGAGGTATTCTTGGCAAGGATGGTGATGCCGCGCTCACGCTCGAGCGCGTTGGAGTCCATCACGCGGTCCTCTGTTTCCTGATTCTCATGATACGCACCGCCCTGCTTAAGCATCCCGTCGACAAGGGTGGTCTTTCCGTGGTCAACGTGGGCAATAATGGCGATATTCCTCAGATCTTCTCTTTTCACTGTCTGCTTGTCCTTTCCGAATAAGGCATACGTGTAAATATAGTCTTAACTGTAATATTATACCATAGAACCGTAAAATTACAATATAAAATACAGATTTATTTCCAAAAAAGCAACATTTTTCGCCGAGGGGCTGTGCGCAGTCAATCTGCCAGCAAAAGGCGGGAAAGCTCCTCCATGCTCTCTGCAAAGAGGACCGCCCCGTGCGCGGCAAGGCAATCCCGATCACGAAAGCCCCACAAGACGGAGATAGCATCCACCCCTGCATTGCGTGCCGTTTCCACATCCACCTCGGAATCGCCGATATACACGGCCTCCTCGGCGGTAACGCCTACCGCGTCCATAGCCGCATAAACGGAGTCGGGAGCGGGTTTTTTGGGAATGCCCGCGCGCTCACCTGCTGCATAAAGAACGGCATCCCCGAAATAAAAGAGGCAAAGCTCCTGGACCGCGGCATCAAATTTGTTGGACACGATACAAACACGCACACCTGCCGCCTTCAGGGCGGCAAGCAGCTCTCTTGCCCCACGGTAGGGGGCCGTCTTTTCCTGTGAATGCGCGGCGTAGTATTCCTTGAAATAGGCAAGCACCTCGTTGATGCGTGCTTCCTCCACTCCCACAGGCAGAGCACGGAGGATCAACAGCCGCACTCCGTTCCCCACGAAGCGGCGCACCTCCTCACGGGTGCGGAGGGGGTAGCCAAAATGCGAAAGGGCGGCATTCACCGCATCGGCCAGATCGTCGAGCGTATCCAAAAGGGTGCCGTCAAGATCAAAAATGGCGGCTTTATAACGTGGCATGGTTTTTCTCCTCATTTTCCATTTTCTTGTATGTTCTCCTGCCAGACGATCAAAAGATGCCCTGTACGGCAGGAAACCGAAACAGGCGGGCAAAGCGGCTCGTTGCTCACCCCAAGTGCTATGTCCGGCGTGAGGGTGGCATTTTCAAGCGGATACTTGGCACCCGTCACCGTAACGCCCTCGGAGGCACCTCCCAGTGCAAAGACCGAAAAATAGCCGCAGGCGGTGGCAGGGAGCGTCCATTTTTCTCCATTTCGCAACACACGGGTACGCTGATCTCCCAAAAAGGCGGTCACAGACAGTCCTCTCTCGGCGGCATACAGCATCAGCTGTATGTTGGCGACCGTATGGTCAAGGCGTGCGCCGCTCATGCCTCCGAACAGATAAAATTCGGTATATCCGCGCGCCGCCCCCTCGCGGAGAGCCAGCATCATATCGGTATCGTCCTTGACGGCGGGATGGCGGATGACGGGAATGTCCGCGGGCATATCTCCCGAATCAAAATCTCCGACCGCAAGCTGCGGACGGATGCCCATGCGCGCAAGATGGCCAAGGCCGCCGTCTGCCGCGATCACAAAATCACGGACGGTGGGCGTAATACGCTCCGTGCAGTCGCCTGCCCCGACAAGATAGCAGATTCCCATTCTCATCATCCTCTCAAAGCCTGTTGTGTTTTGCATTACATGCCATTATACCATATTTCCGTGCGGCTTGGAAGTCTTTTTTGTTTTTTCTTTTCATTTTTCCTTCTATATTAAAAATATCCCCCCACCCGTGTGTCGTGAAATTTGGGAAAATCTGCAAAAAAACTCTTGACAAGCAAAAAAATGCGTGCTATAATACGGGCAAAGCCACAGAACTGAATATCGAGTCAGGGGTGCTTAATTGCTGAGATGGGAGAGATCCCGAACCCTTTCACCTGATACGGATAATGCCGTCGTAGGTAGCACTGAGAATTGTTTGCCGCACGGATTTTGTTCGTGTGGCAAATTTTTCTGAAAGGAGGGTTCTTTATGAACTCCCACATTCGTCGCATGACAGAGTGCAGCATGATGATCGCGCTAGCCTCCGTCCTCAGCCTTCTTCCCCTTGTGGAGATGCCCTACGGCGGCTCCATCACCCTGGCCTCGATGCTCCCCATTGTGATCCTCTCTTACCGACACGGTGCGGCATGGGGCCTTGTATCCGGCCTTTTGTACGGCGTGATCCAGCAGCTGCTTGGACTAAAAAATCTCTCCTATTTCACCACATGGCAATCCGTGGTGGCCATCATCCTGCTTGACTATCTGATCGCCTACGCCGTCATCGGACTTGCCGGTATCTTCCGCCGCTTCCAAAAAAGCCAGCCGCTCTCGCTCCTTTACGGCGGCATCTTTGTTTGCCTTTTGCGGTATATCCTGCACGTGATCTCGGGTGCCACGGTTTGGGCCGGCCTTTCGATCCCCACCGAGGCGGCGCTCCTCTACTCCATCAGCTATAATGCAACCTATATGCTCCCCGAAACGCTGATCCTTGTCACCGTGCTCTTTTACATCGGCACGGTGCTGGATTTCAGCACCGACATCCCCCGTCATATGAAAAAGACGGCACTCTGCCGTTCTGCCGTGATCGCACGCACGGTGGGCAGCTTTACGACCGTGCTTGGCGTTCTGCTCTCCACCGTCCTCATCTTCCCGCTTCTCCAGAATGCGGAAACGGGCGAATTTGACATGGCCGGCCTTTCCGGTGTTACCCCCATGATCGGTCTTTTCATCCTGCTTGGCGGAATCCTCTGCGGTGCTGCACTCTTTATTTACGCGCATATCGCCGACCGCAGGCACCAAGTGAAAATCGGGAATTGACTTTTTTCGGATCTTAGTGTATAATGGTAATGCAACCGGGCGGCGCAATCGCGCGATATCATGCCGAAAGGTCTTATCGTGAGGAAAGTCCGGGCTTCATAGGGCAGGATAACGGATAACGTCCGCCGGGGGTGACCCCAGGGAAAGTGCAACAGAAATAAACCGCCGCATTCGTGCGGTAAGGATGGAAAGGCGAGGTAAGAGCTCACCGCGGCTCAGGTGACTGAGGCGGCAATGTAAACCCTATCCGGAGCAACACCGCTTGGGAGTGCGAAAGCAACGGCGTCCCGTCGGAATCCCATAGGTGGCAGGAGGCAACTCCAAGCATAGCGGCAACGGTATGCGAAGATAGATGATCGCGGTTCGCGCAAGCGTTCACAGAACCCGGCTTACAATCTCACTTGTCATT
>JAZOOW010000052.1:0-14387 GCA_045655145.1 Eubacteriales bacterium
CATACGGGATTGCTGCCAGCACAAGCTTGAGAAGACGCTTGGCCGTAAATTTCCGTTGCCTTACAAAAACGGCGAGAAGCGGAATGACCAAAACATTGGCAAGCCCGATCGGCGGCCGACAGCCAAAGACCAAGGCACCGAGAAGCGAGCCGACCGTGGCAAGAAGGATCTGTCTGTTCTCTCGCTCCTCATAAAACACCGCACGGACGAAGAAATAGAGGCTCCACACCGAAAGCGCAATGGCTGCCGTAATGGCTGTACAGTAAAGAGCAGGCTCTGCAATGCTATACCACACGCTCATGACCGAAAAGGCAACCGAGAGCAAGAGATACACGCTATGCGGCATACGTCCGAAGAAGCGCTTGGCCAGCATGTGAAAGAGTGCAAAGATGCCGAGGATGGCCGCGGCCACAAATATCTGCGTGGCGTGATAGGTTGTCAGCGGCATGCCCGTCAGCACGCGGTACGGCAGAAAAAGAAGAAAGACGGGCACAATGCCGAAATACATATAATAATGGCCGTTATAGTAGGCGTGATCCCAATGGTAATATACGCCTGCCTTGCTTCGTTCCTCGGGATCGTAGGGATTTTCAAGACCTGCGAGCAGATCCTCGTCCCCGTAATTAAAATCAATACGTCCCTCTAAAATGGCATCCGCCATCAGCTCGTATTGGTTTCTGTGATCGGGGATGTCACCGTTCCAGATGGGAAGTGCGCCCATCGGTAACACGCAGACAAGCACCGTGACCGTTGCCACGATGAGCGTGGAGATCCGCTTGCCCCTCGTACTCCCCTCGACGGGCGCGGAATGGAGGGACGAGCTCGGCCGCAGAGCAAACAGGATCATGGTCAATGCCCCGATGTACAGCCAGACAAAGCCGTTCCCCGTCAGGGGGGCTGTCAGAAACAAAAGAAGAGTAGAAAGCAGGCAGATCGGATAAAAGAGGCTCGCGCGGGGATGCGCCCGAGCCCACGCCCGAAGACGCTCACCCATGGAGATCCTCCTTCTCGGCCGCCAGCATGCACCGATATTCCCGATTGACACGGATCCTTTCCAGCTCGAAATCCTGCTTATTCTTTTGTACGGCATTTTGCAGCTGAAGCCCTCCGAAAAAGGAAAGGAGTGCCGCGATCGCGGCAAAGCCGCAGACGATCAGCGTCGGGAAATTCGGGACGAGGCCTGTTTGTATATAGGTAATAAGAACCGGGGCAAAGAAGCCTGCCGCAAGCAAGAAGAGCACCGCACCGATCCACCCAAAAAAGGAGTAGGGCCTATAGATCCTGTGGAGAGAAATCACCGTCCGCAAAACGCGAAGGCCGTCACGCAGGGTGTTCAGCTTGGAGTGGCTCCCTTGCGGTCTGTCACGGTACGGGATCACGACGTGATCGATCTTCATATTCTTATCGAGCGCGTGGATCGTCATTTCGGTTTCGATCTCAAAGCCGCCCGACAGGACGGGAAAGGTTTTAACAAATTCATAGCTGAAGGCGCGGCATCCGGTCATAATATCCCGAATATGCGAACGGAAGAGCGTGTTGATCGCCAAGCGGACAAGCGAGTTACCGAAATTATGGAAGCGACGCTTATTCTCCTTGAAGTATGTGGAGGACAGGCGGTCACCGATCACCATATCCGCCTGCTTGTACAGCACAAGATCCACCATCTCACGGGCATGATCTGCGGGATAGGTGTCATCTCCGTCCACCATCACGTATACCTGTGCGTCGATCTCCCGAAGCATGCGGCGGATGACGTGGCCCTTCCCTTGCCTGTATTCATGGCGCACGACAGCACCTACGGCGCGGGCGATCTCCCCCGTTGCGTCTGTGGAGTTATTGTCATAGACGTATACAGTTGCCTCGGGCAGGGCGGTCTTCCAATCCGAAACCACCCGCGCCACGGTCAGACTCTCATTATAACACGGGATCAGAACTGCAATCTTGTCCATAGGCACCTCCCAAAAAATAGAAATCGGCTGCCGCGGCAGGGCTCTCGCCCTGCCGTGCGACAGCCGAGTGAAAATCAAAGCTTCTGCGTAGTGGAGCGCAGAGTAACGTCGTGGTATCCGCCCTCAACGATACTGGTAGCGGATACGAGAGTGATCTTGGCCTCTCTTTGCAGATCGGGAATATTGATGACACCGACATTGCACATGGTAGACTTGACCTTGTAAAGGCTCTTGGCTACGTTGTCATGAAGCGAGCCTGCGTAGGTAACGTAGGAGTCAACCCCCTCCTCAAAGGAGAGCTTTGCCTTGCCGCCAAGGTCATAGCGCTGCCAGTTGCGGGCACGGTTGGAGCCCTCGCCCCAATACTCCTTCACATACTGGCCGTTGACCATCAGCTTGGGTGTGGGGCTTTCATCAAAGCGGGCGAAGTAGCGGCCAAGCATGATGAAGTCAGCACCCATGGCAAGTGCCAGCGTCATGTGGTGGTCGTGTACGATACCGCCGTCCGAGCAGATCGGAACGTAGATACCGGTCTTTTCGTAATATTCGTCACGTGCCGCGGCAACCTCGATGAGCGAGGTGGCCTGTCCACGGCCAATACCCTTTGTTTCACGCGTAATGCAGATAGAACCGCCGCCGATGCCGACCTTGATAAAGTCCGCACCTGCCTCGGCCAAGAACATAAAGCCGTCACGGTCTACGACGTTGCCGGCACCGACCTTCACGCTGTCACCGTATTTGGCACGGATAAAGTCGATGGTCTGCTTCTGCCAGCAGGTATACCCCTCGGAGGAGTCGATGCAAAGCAGATCGACACCTGCCTCTACGAGAGCAGGAACGCGCTTTTCATAGTCAAGCGTATTGATGCCGGCACCAACCATATAGCGCTTCTTGGCATCCAAGATCTCCATCGGGTTTTCCTTATGCTGGGAGTAGTCCTTACGGAAGACAAAGTACATCAGGCGGCCGTCATCGTCAAGGATGGGGAGCGAGTTGAGCTTGTGATCCCAGATGATGTCATTGGCCTCCTTGAGTGTGGTGCTCTTCCCTGCTACGACCAGCTTGGAGAGGGGTGTCATAAACTCGCTGACGGGAAGATTTACATCCATGCGGCTGACACGGTAATCACGCCCCGTGACGATGCCGAGAAGCTTGCCATTTGCCGTACCGTCGTCGGTCACCGCCATGGTGGAATGCCCATTCTTTTCCTTGAGCGCCAGCACGTCTGCGAGTGTATCGGTGGGACGCAGGTTAGAATCGCTGATAACGAAGCCTGCCTTGTAATTTTTAACACGGGCAACCATAGCCGCCTCATCCTCAATGCTCTGGGAGCCGTAGATGAAGGACACGCCGCCCTCCTTGGCAAGCGCGATGGCCATGGTATCGTTGGATACCGATTGCATGATGGCGGATACCATGGGGATATTCAAGGAGATTGCAGGCTCTTCTCCGCGACGGAAGCGCACAAGCGGCGTGCGCAGGGAAACATTGGCGGGAATGCATTCCGGAGAGGTATAGCCGGGGATCAAAAGATACTCATTAAAGGTATGCGAGGGTTCATTGTAATACTTTGCCATGTCAATCTCCTTTTTTTCTCAGCAGTGACACACGCCACGCTCTTCTTCGTATTGTTGATTAAGCGTTATTATAGCACTATTTGCCGCAAATGTCAATGTGTTTTGCGAAAATTCGACCTCTCACGGAAAGAAATATCCTCCCGAGATCACCCAAGCCGAGACAAAAGATCACGCGCCTCGCTTGCAAGCACCGCAAGACCGCCCTCTGCAAAGGGGGAGGCCAGCCCTGCCTCCGACACCAGCGTGGGGAACGGCCGCGTGCCGCCTGCACGGACAAAGCGGAGATAAGCAGCAAGTGCCCCCTCGTAATCCTTTTGCGAGGCCAAAAGAAAGCCGATAGCTACCGTTTGTGCAAGGCAATAGTCGATATAATAAAACGGGGACTCAAAAATATGCATCTGATACTGCCAGCGCGTTCCCTCCGAAAGATAGGGAATCCCCTCATAGGAAAGATAAGGGCGATACTTTTCTTCGAGCGAGAGATAAAGTGCCTTGCGCTCGGCGGGGGTCATCTCGGGATCTTCGTACACCCGCTCCTGAAACTCATCCACGATCACGCCGTACGGAATAAAGGAGAGGGCATCCGAGAGGTGCTTACGGCGGTATTTCTGCGCATCCGCGCCGAAGAATTTGTCCATATATTTCCAAGAGAGAAATTCCATGCTCATGGAATGGCACTCTGCTGTTTCCATGCCGCCGACGTCAAGCTCTATATCGCCGCCGTGATAAACGAAATGGGCGGCCAATGCGTGACCGAACTCGTGGGTGATGACGTCGATATCGCCCGAGGAGCCGTTAAAGTTGGCAAGGATAAAGGGTTGCTTATACTTCGGGAAGGAGGTACAGTAGCCGCCGCCCCATTTTCCCTCGCGGGGCTGAACGTCAAAGGCCTCTGCCTCCAGCATGCTGTCCATAAAGTCCCCGATGGTGGGATCCATATCGCGGTACATGGCACGAGCAGCTTCAAAAATCCCCTCGGTTGACAGGTGCGGTCGCACGGCCTCCCCTGCCTCGGTCACCGCATCGTCGTAATAGCGGAAGTCGGAAATGCCGAGATCGGCGGCGATCCTTTCCTTCAGACGGCAGATCTGCGGAACGAGATCTCTTTTGACATTCTCGCGGAAGGTTCGCACCATGTCCGCGTCATAATCCAGCCGCCCCATACGGTAATAGCCAAGCTCCACAAAGCTGCGGTAGCCCAGCGTTTTTGCCATTTTGTCACGGATACGGACAAGGCGGTCATAAATGTCGTCAAGCGTTTCCGCGTGGGCAGAAAGCCCCTCGCCGATCGCCGCGGCGGCATCCCGACGGACAGAACGGTCACCGTCCTCCAGCTTGCCGCGCAAAACCGAAAGCGGCATCCTCTCCCCACGGAAGTCAAAGACCAGCTCGGACATAAATTTGGAATACTCTGTCGTAAGCGCATTCTCCTTTTGCAGATCCTCAAGGATCAGGGGTGAGAAGGTTTTTTGCGCGATCTCATAGCTTTGGAACACACGGGTGCCCACTTTTTCCTCTATCTCGGCGCGAAAGGGGCTACCGAGCATTGCCGCGGCATACTCCGTGATCATCTCTTGAAAATGCGGGCCGACCTCGTCGTAATAGGCGACCTCACCCCCGTAAAATTCATCGCGCGTATCCAGCGTAAAGCGGCAATGCGCGAGTGAGGCGGCTGTGCTATACTCCTCGACCAGCTCCAAAAAGAGCTTGCGTGCCGCAAGAACATCGGATGCATCCTTGGGTGCATCGAAAAGCGCGCGAATGCGGTCAAAAAGTGCCTGCCCCTCCTCCAGGGTATAACGCTTGTATGGGATCTCGGATACTTTCATGGCATTTCCTTTCTTTGTTTCTCTGTAAACTATTGTACAGTTTTGGGAAGAAAAAATCAATCCCTTTCAAAAATTTCCGCTTGCAGGAGCCGTGAAAATATGCTATACTGGTAAAAAGCAACCGAGGGGAGGCACTGCTATGAAACAAAAGATTCGGCGTTTTTTTGCCTTGCTTCTTATCTCTGTACTCCTTTTCACCTTTTTGACCGCTTGCGAGCCGCCTAACGAGGAGCCTGCCGCGGGCGGCGGGACTCTCCCCCCGCTGGAGGTGGTCATCTTCTCCATTGGCAAGGCGGATGCCATCCTCCTCCACGGAGAGATGGGTGCCGTTCTGATCGACACGGGCGAGGTAGAGGACGGAAGCGAGCTTCTCTCCTTTTTACGGAAAAAGGGCATCATGCGGCTTGACGCGCTTTTTCTCACCCATTATGACAAGGATCACGTAGGCGGTGCCGCCGACGTTATTGCAGGTGTGGAGATCGGATCGGTCTTTGGCACTTACCCCTCCAAGGAAAGTGCGGAGTATGATGCGTATCTTTCGGCACTTGCGGAAAAAGGACTGACACCTACGATCCTGCGTGAGGAGATCACCCTGCAATATGGGGATCTGACACTGACCGTATATCCGCCGAAAAAGACAGCGTATGAGCAAAAAACGAGCAACAACTCTTCGCTTGCGATCCACGCGACCTACGGCGAGCACAGCTTCTTTTTTGCAGGAGATGCCGAGGAGGAGCGTATCGCGGAGCTTTTGGAGCTGGAGGGGGTCACCTGCGATTTCTTAAAGGCACCCTACCACGGAAGCATGCTAGAAAACTTCCCCGCCCTCCTTGCTCATCTCAAGCCGACTTATGCAGCCCTGACCTGCTCGGACAAAAACCCTGAGGATCCAGAGAAAAACACAGCTCTCCGCGAGGCGGGTGTTGAGATCTTCTTATCCCGAAACGGAAATATTTACGCAAGGAGTGACGGCAGGACCTTAACGGTCCGCCATTGACAGCATGGAAATAAAACGGAAAAAACGCCCTGTGGGGCGGTGCGAGGATTGCCTCTATTATGACATGGATGAGGACGGCGAATATGCCTGCACGGTTTCTCTCGATGAGGATGAATATTACCGCTACACACAGGGGATGACAGAGGGGTGTCCCTACTATCGGTACTACGATGAGTACAAATCCGTCGCGAAGCAAAACTGAAGCAAAGAAAAAAGGTTCGGCATCTCTGCCGAACCTTTTTTCTTAATACTCCGCATTTCCCACTGTGCGGGGATACGGAATAACGTCACGGATGTTCGCAACGCCCGTAATATACATCAGAATGCGCTCAAAGCCAAGACCGAAGCCTGCATGCTTGGTGCCGCCGTATCTGCGAAGGTTGACGTACCACCAGTAGTCCTCTTCCTTCAGGTTGCATTCCGCCATGCGTGCAAGCAGAACGTCCAGACGCTCCTCACGCTGGGAGCCGCCGATGATCTCACCCACACCGGGCACGAGAAGATCCATCGCGGCAACCGTTTTGCCGTCATCGTTAAGACGCATATAGAAGGCCTTGATCTCCTTCGGATAATCCACCACAAAGATCGGGCAGGCAAAGACCTCCTCGGTCAGATAACGCTCATGCTCGGTCTGCAGATCACAGCCCCAATATACGGGATACTGGAAATCATGTCCGCTCTTTTGCAAAATCTCCACAGCCTCGGTATAGGTGACCTTCTTATAGCTGCTGCCGACGAGTGCTGTCAGGCGATCCATCAGCGTCTTATCCACAAAACTGTTGAAGAATTCCAGCTCCTGCTTGCAGGTTGCCATCACATGGCGCAGAATATGCAGGATCATATCCCATGCAAGCTGCATGTCGTCATCAAGATCGGCAAAGGCGATCTCCGGCTCGATCATCCAGAACTCGGCCGCATGACGCGCGGTGTTGGAATTCTCTGCGCGGAAGGTAGGGCCGAAGGTGTAGACGTTGCCGAGTGCCATGGCAAAGGTTTCCGCCTCCAGCTGACCGGACACGGTCAGGTTCGCGCTCTTGCCGAAGAAATCCTTTGTGTAATCTACCGCACCGTCCTCACCGCGCGGCGGATTTTCCATATCCAGCGTGGTGACGCGGAACATCTCTCCCGCGCCCTCGCAGTCAGAGGCGGTGATCAGCGGCGTATGCACATACGCAAAGCCGCGGCTATGGAAAAAGTCATGAATGGCAAAGGCTGCCTCCGAGCGCACACGGAATACGGCAGAAAAGAGGTTCGTGCGCGGACGCAGGTAGGCAATATCGCGCAAAAACTCCAATGTGTGACGCTTCTTCTGTAAGGGATACTCGGGTGTGGAGGTCCCCTCCACCGTTACAGCCGTTGCCTTGATCTCAAAGGGCTGCTTTGCCTCGGGCGTCAGCACAAGAATGCCCGAGACGACCACGGCAGAGCCGACATTGAGGTGGCTGATCTCGTCGTAGTTTGCAATCTTTTCTCTTTCAAAAACAACCTGTACACCCTTGAAGCAGCTACCGTCGTTGAGGTCAATAAACCCAAAGGCTCGGCTGTCACGAATACTGCGCGCCCAGCCGCATACGGTGATCTCCCGATCGGCAAAGGCCGCGGCGTTTTGATATAACTCTTTGATCTGCGTTCTTTCCATCATACACTCCATCCGCAAGCATGCGGTCATCGTTTTAGAACTATACATTATATTTTAACACAACCCCGACCGCTTTTCAATCTTTTTTACGGCTTTTTTTGAAATTTTTATACAAAAAGGATATTTTTTCTCTCACTTATGGAGAAACTGCTTGCAGGTGGCCGAAAAAAATGCTATACTGGTGTAGAAAAAGGAGATTTTTATGGATATACAGGATACACGCTTACAGGAATACGCCGCGCTGCTCATTCGCGTTGGCGTGCATCTTATGCCGGGGCAACGGCTGGTGATCGCCGCACCCGTTGCGTGTGCGGATTTTGCACGCCTGTGCGCCGAGGCCGCCTACCGAGCCGACTGCCGCGAGGTCATCATGCGCTGGCATGACGACACCCTGACGCGCTTGCGCTATCTGCATGCTCATGACGATGTTTTTGATGAAACACCCACTTGGATGCGCGCACTCTACAATGACTACGCCGCCGAGGGGGCAGCCTATCTCTCCATCTCGGCGACCGATCCGATGAATTTAGCGGGTGTCGCACCCGACCGCATCAGTCGCACCACCCGTGCAAACGGAAAGGCTCTTGCTCCCTTCTATGAGGCGCAGATGACAAACGGATTCCCGTGGTGCATTGCCTCAGTGCCGATCCCGTCATGGTCGCAGAGGGTATTCCCCCACCTCTCCGAGAAGGATGCAGAGGATGCCCTGTGGGAGGCCATCTTCTCTGTCATGCGTATCACGGGTGACGGGCAGGCGGCGGCGCGCTGGGAGGCGCATATTGCGGCACTTGAAAAGCGCACGAAAATCTTGAACGACTATCGTTTCACCTCCCTGCACTACAAAAATGCACTTGGCACCGACCTCAAGGTTACTCTGCCCGAGGGGCATCTTTGGCAGGGCGGCGCGGATATAACGAAGAACGGCGTTCCCTTTGTTGCCAACATGCCCACCGAGGAGATCTTTACCGCGCCCCATCGCGAAAGCCCCGAGGGTGTGGTCGTAGCCTCCAAGCCGCTTGTGCATGACGGCAACGTCATCCGCGGCATACGCTTTGAGCTGGAAAAGGGCAAGATCGTCCGCGCCTTTGCCAAGGAGGGTGATGAAATCCTCCGCGCCGCCATCAGCGTGGATGAGGGTGCCTCCTATTTCGGAGAATTGGCACTTGTTCCCTACGACAGCCCGATCTCGAATCTTGGCATCCTTTTCTATCACACCCTCTTTGATGAACACGCCGCCTCGCACATCGCCTTTGGCGAGGCCTATCCCTGTATAGAGGGCGGTGCCGAAATGAGCCTCGAGGAACGCCGCGCACGCGGTCTGAACGATTCGATCACGCACGTGGATTTCATGATCGGCACGCCCGATCTCTCGGTAACCGGAACGACAAAGGACGGACGCGAGATCCCGATCATGCGTGACGGAAATTTTGTATTTTGAGGTGCTTATGAAAATTGTCGTTTTGGATGCCCATTCGCTTGGTGAGGATCTTTCTCTCGCGCCCTTTGCCGCCCTTGGCGAGCTGACCGTTTACAAGAACACCTCTCCCGAGGAGCTTGCGGAGCGCATTGCGGATGCCGATGTGACCGTGCAAAACAAGGTGCACCTGACGCGCGAGGCACTTGCCTCCGCCAAGCATTTACGCCTGATATGCGAAGCAGCGACCGGCTATGACAACATTGATCTTGTGGCGGCGCGCGAGCTCGGTATTGCCGTTTGCAACGTGCCCGGATACTCTACCCCGTCGGTCGTTCAGCTGACGCTTTCTCTTGTGCTCTCGTTGGCAACACACCTGCCCGAATATACCGCTCATGTAGCAGACGGCTCTTATTCACGCGGAGATGCGGCCAACCGCCTCGTCCCCGTGTATCACGAGCTTTGCGGCAAGACGTGGGGCATCATCGGCTACGGCGGCATCGGTCGCGGCGTTGCCGACGTAGCGCGCGCACTTGGCTGTGACGTGATCTATACGCGGAACACCCCCGACGGCGATCCTGCCTGTGTCACGCCCGACGAGCTTTACCTCCGCGCGGATGTCATCACGGTACATACCCCGCTGACCCCCGCTACGCGCGGCATGATCGATGCGCATGCGCTTTCCATGATGAAGGACGGTGTGATCCTTGTCAATGTGGCGCGCGGTGCCGTGACCGACGAGGCGGCCGTTGCCGAGGCCGTGAGAAGCGGCAAGCTTGGCGGCTTTGGCTGTGACGTATACAGCGTCGAGCCATTCCGCGATACGCACCCGTTTTTCTCCCTGCTCGGGCATCCCCGTGTCCTCCTTACACCGCATATGGCGTGGGGCTCCTACGAGGCGCGCTCCCGTTGCCTTGCCACCATGGCATCCAACATAGAGTCCTTCTTCCGTGGGGAGAGGCAAAACCGCATCGTCTAACATAAGCAAGGCCCTGCCGTCCGACGGGCGGCAGGGCCTTGCTTCACGACACACGGGTGCCGCCATATTCCGAAAGCAGCTCCAAAAAGCGGAAGCGGATCTCGTATTCGCCACTACGGCTGACAAGATGCCACGCCCCCTCACCTACGCCGTCGGGAGCGTCGGCGGGCGGTGCAAGAAGGACCTCCTCCGTGGCCGCCCCTACACACAGGGGCGGAAAAAGAACACACCACCAGTTTTTCCCCTCCCCCTCACCGATCAGAACGCGCAAGGAGCGGTATACTCCCGACGGAAAGGTTAGCTCTCCGTATGTGCGCGTGGGATAGCATTCATCGGTAAAGGTCACGGTTACATCTGTGCTCCTTCCGCGTTCTGCCAAGGTTTTTTCTGCCAGCATCTCAATTTCGGGCAGCAGAGCTTCAACGCGAACGACAGCATCCGCCTTGTTCTCGCCCTGCAACAGGGGGCCGTATTCCTGCAAAATAGCGTCCCGCACGGCAAGCTTATCCTCCTGATCCTCCTCCCCGTCCGAGGCGGCTAAAATATGCAGGCGGATCACATTTTCGTAGATCGCACCCTCTCCCTCGAGCGGAAGAACAGACAAAAGAAGGATACAAAGCACAAGTCCTATGGCATATACACAAACACGTTTCATAGCTTCTCCTTTTATGTAGCGGTGCCCCATGTGGCTTTCCGCCTTTTTGTGTCAAGAGAATTCCCCGCTTTCTGCCGCTTTATACATGCTTTTTGAAATTTCTTGCCTTTTTTTGTTTTTTATGCTATACTGACAAAAAAGGAGGCTGTGTATGGTACAATTTGGAAACGACTGGGACGGCTTGCTTGCGTCCGAATTTGAAAAGGAATACTATCAAAAGCTCCGCGGATTTTTGAAACAGGAATACATGACGGGCGTAGTGTATCCCGACATGTATCATATTTTTCACGCCCTGCAAATGACACCGTATGCCAAAACGCGTGCCGTGATCCTCGGACAGGACCCCTACCACGGCCCGGGGCAGGCGCACGGGCTTTGCTTTTCTGTTATGCGCGGCGTTCCCCAGCCTCCCTCTCTCCAAAATATATTTAAGGAAATGAAGGCCGACCTCGGCATTGATCCGCCGTCCCACGGCTGTCTTGACGCATGGGCGGCGGAGGGCGTTCTTCTTCTCAACGCCACACTGACCGTGCGGCGTGGCATGGCAGGCAGTCATCGCGGCCACGGCTGGGAAAGCTTTACCGATGCGATCATTCGCCTGCTCAACGAGGCAGATCACCCCATCGCCTTTATTCTTTGGGGAAACAGCGCGCGCGCCAAGCGTACGTTGATCGCCAACCCGCGACACGGCTTATTTGAGGCGGCGCATCCAAGCCCTCTTTCTGCCTACAACGGGTTCTTTGGAAGCCGCCCCTTCTCACGCGTCAACACATTTCTTACAGAGAACGGTAGTGCTCCTATCAACTGGCGCATCCCCGAATAAGGTGCAAGAAAATTTCAAAAAAGCATTTTGCGACTTGACAAACCCACCGCCGCGTGCTACAATAAAGGAACGCGGGGCGCGGCTGCCCCGAACCAATTTCATATGCGGGCATGGCGGAATGGCAGCTTTGCAGGCGAGCGCACCCGGTGGGTGATGCAGCGAGCGTGCAAAGGCGCAGAAACAAGGAGAATTGCGAGTGAAAGCGAGCAAGTCGACTATGTTTCAAGCTGTCTCGCGGGGCGCGGCTGCCCCAAATCAATTTTATATGCGGGCATGGCGGAATGGCAGACGCGCCGGTCTTAGGAACCGGTGGGCAACCGTGCAGGTTCAATCCCTGTTGCCCGCACCAAAAGGCTTCACACGAGTGAAGCCTTTTTTAGTGGAATTTGTCAAGAATCCGCTTGTCCGTCTTCCCCTTGAGGATGCACGCCGTCTGTTTCACGAGATGCTGGACAGCGTCAAGGAATTCCCCGGCGATTATCTGAAATATTGGAAACAGAGTGCGATGCGTGATCGCGCTCCCCTTCTCTTTTTTAGCCGGTTTAACTTTTTTGCAAAAACACTTGACAGAGAGATTCCTTTATGCTATACTGTTAAAAACGATAGAGGCGCACTTCGTCAAAAGTACCGCACATACCGCAAGGGGCCGCCGTGGCCGTGTGGGAAAGGGGCAAGTGCCGAAGTTGGATGCTATGGCAGGCATCCTGCTGGCAATACGGGAAATACCCGTCTTGTTGTCGCAGCAATGCGGAGCGCTATCTGGATAATTCTTCCCTTTTTCTTTGCTTTTTGTGGGGGAGTATCATTCTGCGGATAGCCTCGTTTTGGCTATCTTTTTTATTTTGCTTATAAAATCAGATGTCATAAAGAAAGGACCAACGACATGAAGAACACTGTTTTTACCGGCGCGGCTACCGCCATCATCACCCCCTTTACCAATGGAGAAATTGATTACAAGCGCTTTGCCGAGCTGATCGAATGGCAGATCGCCGAGGGTATTGATGCCATCGTTGCCGTAGGCACGACGGGCGAGGGCTCTACCCTGACCGATGCCGAGCACAAGGAGGCCATCCGCTTCTGCGTGGAGCAGGTAAACGGACGTGTTCCCGTGATTGCAGGCACCGGCTCGAACGATGCCGCTTACGCCATTGAGCTGACGAAATATGCCTGCGAGGTGGGCGCGGATGCCATGCTGCTCGTAACGCCCTATTACAACAAGGCAACGCAGAAGGGACTTATCGCCTTCTTCACCGCCATTGCGGATGCCAGCACCAAGCCCTGTATTCTCTATAATGTTCCGGGCAGAACCGGCTGCAACCTCCTGCCCGAGACCTGCGCCGTTCTTGCCGATCACCCGAACATCGTTGCCATCAAGGAGGCATCGGGCAATATCTCCCAGATCGCAAAGCTGGCACAGCTGTGCGGTGATAAGATGGATATTTATTCGGGCAATGACGACCAGATCGTGCCGGTCCTTTCTCTTGGCGGCGTGGGCGTTATTTCCGTGCTCTCCAACCTTCTGCCCCGTGAGACCTCCGAGATGTGCCACCGTTTCTTAAGCGGTGATGTCAAGGGTGCCTGCGAGCAGCAGCTCCGTTACATTCCCCTTGTTGATGCGCTCTTCTGCGAGGTCAATCCCATTCCCGTCAAGGCCGCCATGGCCGCTATGGGCTACACAGAAAACAGCCTGCGCCTGCCCCTCACCCCGATGGAGAAAAAGAACGAGGATGTGCTTCTCGCTTGCATGAGAGATGTTGGCATCCGCGTATAATTGAGGTAGAGCATGAGAATATTGTTAAACGGAATCGGCGGCTTTATGGGCCGTGAAGTCGTCCGTGCCGCGCAGAACGGCTATGCCGATGCAACGGTGGTTGGCGGCATTGATCTTTGTGCAGAGGGTGTGTTTGATATTCCCTTTGCTTCGGATTTTTCCCGTGCCGAGGAGCTTTTCCCTGCAGGAACCGCCGATTGCCTAATCGATTTTTCGCATCACTCCTGCACAGAGGCACTTCTTGACTTTGCCGTAAAGACGCGCACGCCGCTTGTGCTTGCCACTACCGGCCACACCGAGGAGGAGCTGGCGGCGGTCGCGCGTGCGGCAAAGCATATTCCGATCTTCCATTCTGCCAATATGTCACTTGGTGTCGCTTTGCTTGTCAAGCTGGCCAAGGAGGCCGCGCGCGCCATGCCCGAGGCCGAGATCGAGATCATCGAGAAGCATCACGACCGCAAGATCGACGCGCCCAGCGGCACGGCGATGATGCTTTTCCGCGAGCTCCGAGAGGTACGTCCCGATGCCACCGCCGTTCTCGGCAGAGGCGGTCAGGGAAAGCGTACCCCCAACGAGATCGGCATTCATGCCATCCGCATGGGAAACATTGTGGGGGAGCATGAGGTCATGCTCTGTACAAACAGCCAGTCGATCACGCTGAAGCACGAGGCCTACAGTCGTTCGCTTTTTGCGGACGGCGCACTCTCTGCCGCCGTTTTTCTGGTGAAGCAAGCAGCAGGCCTTTACGATATGC
>JAZOOW010000053.1:0-3253 GCA_045655145.1 Eubacteriales bacterium
TCACCACAACGGCGCCGGTGATAACGTTCTTCATCTTGGTACGGACAAAAGCCGCACCCTTACAGGGCTTTACGTGCTGAAACTCAATGACCTGCATGACCTGACCGTCCATCTCAAAGGTCACGCCATTCTTAAAATCGCCTGCTACTACCATAATCAGTACCTGTCCTCGGCAGAAAATAATATAGTTGAAAGAGTCTTCCCCATTTGACTGCCGTACAAATGGCTCTCTCGATCGCTCTCCGTGAGGAGAGCATACAGTTACTTATATTTTACTACAATTCTCCTGGTTTTGCAATAGTATATGCAAAATTTCTTTTGGTTTTTTGTGTTTTTATTCGTTTTCCGCACCGC
Organism: Eubacteriales bacterium; assembly: GCA_045655145.1. Taxonomy (GTDB): domain Bacteria; phylum Bacillota; class Clostridia; order Oscillospirales; family CAG-272; genus UBA1740. The sequence continues at coordinate 355 of JAZOOW010000053.1, forward strand.
CGAGCACCGCAAGGTAGGCGGCCTTCATCGCGCGGGCATCCTCGGATTGCGTTCCTGCGGACTCGGAGATGATCACGGGGGTCAGGCGGTCGCGCCCGATCGCCTCGCAAAGCGGCTCAAAATCCGGCCCGTACACCTCGTCGGCAAAGGTGAGATGCTTTTTCTCCCCCGCGGCCGTCCACTCAATTTTTGAAAAGTGGCAATGCAGATTGCGCGCCACCGAATCCCCGAGTGCCTCGCCGATGCGGTCGAAAACGCGCGTGTAATCGTCTGCTGTGCGGAACACACCGCCAAGATCGCGTGCATTCAGATGGCCGAAGTCTACGACGGGAACAAAATGCGGATCAAGTCGACAGAGCGTGATGACCTCCTCCAGCGTACCGAGCTGATTTTTCTTGCCCATGGTTTCAAGGCCGATGGCGATATCGGTGTCGCCCACCGAGTCCATGGTGCGATAGAGCGTATCCGCCGCCAGATTCATGGCCTCCTCGCGCGTGATCTTGGCGGCACTGCCGCTGTGCACCACGATGGTCTTTGCCCCCAACAGACGGGCGGCGTGGAGGCTGTTCCGTATATACACGATGCTTTTTAGGCGTTTTTCCGGCTCCACACCGGAAAGCGAAATATAATAGGGAGTATGGAAGGACATATGCACCCCTGCATCACGGGCGGCATCTCCAATAGCCTGCAGCGTTGCATCACTCGCGGTAATGCCGTTCCCTGCCTCATATTCATAGGCATCCAGGCCTGTTTCGAGGATCCACGCGGGGGCTTGCAGGGTGGATTTCTTCCCTGCCCTGTAAAATTCCTCGCTGTTACCGCCGGGGCCAAAGAGGGCTCTTTTCCGTTCACTCATGCTCTTTATTTCCTTTCTTCGCCCGACGTTTCCGATAGGCACAGTACACAGGACGCTCAAGAAGTCGCTTAAAGCGCGTAAAGGGGTCACGCTTGTCACGAATGGGCGGAACAGTATAAGCACGCATGCCCATGCGCTTGGCGGCGTAGGCATCCGTAAAGATCTGATCGCCGAGCAGTGCGGCCTCCTCGGGTCTTGCCCCGAGTGCGGCGAGCGCACGGCGCATCGTACCGCGAAGCGGCTTCCTTGCGCGCGGAAAGGCGGGGAGTCCCAGCGTGCGGTTGAAAAGCTCCACACGCTCCGCATTATTGTTAGAAACAAAGGCCACGCGGATCCCCGCAGCCGCCAAATCTGCAAACCATGCGCGGAGTGCGTCATCCGGCTCCGGCACCTCATAGGGGGCGAGCGTGTTATCAATATCGAGAAGAAGGGCGGTCACACCCTCGCTATGCAAAAAAGCGGGCGTGACATCGGCATACGCAGAAAAAGCACAGTCGGGAACAAAACGGGAACGCATAGCGACACCTCCTTTGTTTTCTTTATTTTATCATATTTTACGAAAAAGCGCAAGAGGTTTTCATTTCTTTCTTTTTTCTTCTCCTATCTCGGTTGAAAAATGATGTATGCGGAAATTTTTTATCTTTTTTTCCGCAAAACATCTTGACAAACCGACTTGCTTGTGTTAATATATAGAGGTCGGGCGGGAAACCCCCAACACGCGGGTGTAGTTCAATGGTAGAATTCCAGCCTTCCAAGCTGGTCGCGTGGGTTCGATTCCCATCACCCGCTCCATACGCGCTTGTAGCTCAGTGGATAGAGTGCCCGGCTACGAACCGGTAGGTCGCAGGTTCGAATCCTGCCAGGCGCGCCATAAAAAGGCAGATGCAACGCAGTTGCATCTGCCTTTTTATGTTTCGTTTGGCGGCCGACGAGAGCCTGTCGCGAAGCGAGACTCAGAAAAGATGTCGCTTTTCTGCCGATATGAAAACAGAAAAGCCACGGTTCAAAGCGAGCCGTGGCTTTTGCTTATTTTGTCATCTGTTCGACAAATTGGAATTTGTTGCCTTAAAACAAACTACGCTGTCATTTTATTTCTTCAATACCTTTTTGCACCAAGTGCGTTTGTTGCATTTCGGACACTTTAAGTAACGGGTGGTTCCTCTATGCATCGCGTTGAGCGCCTGCGTATAGGTAGGCACGATCTCGTGACCGCAATTTTTGCACTTGTAAGCCCCTACACTTACCTCAAGCTTTAGTGCATAGAAGCACGGTATCAAAAACACGACGCAAACACCAAGAATTGTGACAAGTTGCCAAACACCTTCGGGTATCAAAAATGCGGCAATCAAGATACCTGCAAATAAGGCAGTCATACTTACGATCATGATTGCCCACATAGATGACCAAATTGTTTTGTTTTTTCTCTCCAATTCTTTCGCCATATCTAAGAGAAGCTGTTCGTTTTTTTGATTGTTGTTTTCCATACTGATTTTCTCCCCACTTAATAATTCATTGACACTGATGCCAAGGATATCACACAGATCAAGCATGATCGAGGAATCGGGCATCGCGATGCCCCTTTCCCACTTCGATACTGCTTTGTCGGTGATGCCCAGTTTTTCGGAAAGCTGCATTTGCGTTAAATTGTTCTCTTTTCTGCATTCAGCAATGAACCTTCCTATTTTCAACTGATCCATGAATCTTCCTCCTTTCACATACAGTATAGCCGCTATCTCTCATAAAGCACACCTACCGGTGGTTTAGTGAGGAGAAATAACCCGTTGGTAGAGTAAAAATGAGCGTTAAATTCAAGCTTACCTATCTGCTATATTATATCATAAAATCATAGAAAAGCAACAGGAGCGGCCTATGAAGGATCGCGGGCGAAATAAGGAAAACAGCACCCACCAAAAAGTGAGTGCTGTTTGTATCGAAATAATCCCCAAGGGGCAATTATCTCTTCGCGTTTTGGCGTAGGTGTCCCTCGTGAACATCGTGAGTACCGCCCGATAAAGTGTTGCATCAAATTTGCACCAACTCACA
>JAZOOW010000054.1:0-6041 GCA_045655145.1 Eubacteriales bacterium
TGCAGATAGGGGGATATATGAGTAAGAATATTCAAAAAAGGGTAATTGATATTACCGGCGTAGAGCTGACACCCGGAGAGCCTACCGTTTGTCTGGGAAATGGTGAACAAGGCTTTGAGTGCTGTTGCGACGAGTGCAACTACTTTTTGCTTTGTTTTCCGGAATTTACTCCAAAAAGCATGCTGGAGGATATTGGCATGGATCAAGATGATGCCTAAAAATACAAAGAAAAGAGCCGAGGCGTCTGCCTCGGCTCTTCATTTACCATTCCATAAGAACCCTTACACGCGAGGTTTTATATCCGTTTTGGATGCGTATTGACGGTAGGCGTACTCGGTTCTGAATCATTGGCGTATACCGTCCTTCCTTCAGATTCGGAGGATAGGATCTTCCATATCCTTTTGTATATGGTTTCAATTCTTCATATTAGGTGAGCTTTGCGGTTTTCATACGTCGCATTATGGCAGGCAATCTGCCGGATTTAGCGGAGCTTTCCGCACATTATAAAATACCGTTGTATTGACCGCGTATCTAAATCAGCCCTTGGGTGATCGCACCTCTTTCTTTTTGTAAATTTGATCTATGGTATGGTAAGAAACTGTCATAGCGGAGTCTTGCGCGCCGTTCTCACTCTGACTTGCACGGGGCAGAGAACGGTGCTCGCGCGGCGGTACGGTAAGCAAGTGTGGCACGTGGAGAAGAAAAATCTTACATCGTTCCACATCACATTCCTTCACATCGGGACTACCTCGGCTTCTGTCACCCTTCGGTCACATCACCGCTTTCCGCACTGCCGTCCACCCGATAAAAAAGCGCATGACGGTTGAGGGAAGGACCTCTCTGTCATGCGCTTGCCGTAACGGTTCTGATAGGGTTTTCCCGTACATGGTACGGCTTGCGCACGAAGGAGGAAGTGTAAAAAGTGAATTTAGTCATCTTGCACATAATTCATAGCCTCCTTTTTGTTTCCTTTGTGCATTTTGCTTTCTTCGCCTATAGTATACCAAACGGCGCGGCGTTTGTCAAGAGTTTTTTTCAAAAAAATCCAAAAAATTTTTCGACACGGGAAAAGCCGCTCTTTTTTTACGGAAAATCTTGCAAGATGCCGCGCGTATGTGCTATAATAAAAGAGTAGGCTGTCTTTTGACAGTCGTTTTGTGCATAAAATCGGCAAACGGAAGGGAGTGAACGGTATGCCGCAAGCAAATAACGACCGCTTTGTTCTGAAAAGCGAGTTCCGTCCCACGGGTGACCAGCCAGAGGCCATCCGTTCGCTGGTCGAGGGCTTTCGCGCAGGAGAGCGCGGACAGACGCTCCTTGGAGTGACGGGCTCGGGCAAGACCTTTACCATGGCCAACGTCATTGCCGCCGTCAATCGCCCCACTCTCATTCTTGAGCCGAACAAAACGCTGGCCGCCCAGGTCTGCTCGGAGATGCGGACCTTCTTTCCGGATGCGGCAGTGGAATATTTCGTTTCCTACTACGACTACTACCAGCCGGAGGCCTATATCCCCGGTAAGGATATGTATATCGAGAAGGATGCGCTGATCAACGACGAGATCGACAAGCTCCGTCACAGCGCGACCTCCTCCCTGATGGAGCGGCGTGACGTGATCATCGTGGCCTCGGTGTCCTGCATTTACAGCCTTGGCGATCCGTCCGAGTACCAGTCGCTTCTCATTGATCTGCGCCCCGGCGCGCCCTTCTCGCGTGAGCGGCTGATCACCCGTCTTGTGTCCAACAATTACGAGCGCAATGATCTGAATTTCACCCGTGACAAATTCCGTGTGCGCGGTGATACGGTGGAGATCTTTCCCGCCTCGTCGGGCGACCGCGCCATCCGCGTCGAGTTCTTCGGGGATGAGATCGATCGCCTCAGCGAGATCAACGTGGTGACGGGTGAGGTCATTCAGCGGCTGCATTACGCGCCCATTTTCCCTGCCACGCACTATGCCGTGTCGGACGAGAAGCGCGAGGCCGCGCTTGCCGAGATCGCGCGCGAGATGAAGGAGCGCGTGGAATTTTTCCGCTCGCAAAACAAGCTTCTGGAAGCCCAACGCATCGAGGAGCGCACCAAATACGACCTTGAAATGCTGCGTGAGGTCGGCTTCTGCTCGGGGGTGGAGAACTACTCCCGTGTCCTGTCGGGCCGCCCCGCGGGCTCTACGCCCTACACGCTGCTTGATTATTTTCCGTCCGACTATATCATGTTCATTGACGAGTCGCACGTCACCGTGCCGCAGGTGAACGGCATGAGCGGTGGGGACACCGCGCGCAAGAAAAACCTTATCGACTTCGGCTTCCGCCTGCCCTCGGCCTATGATAACCGACCCCTGCATTTTGACGAGTTTGAGGCGCGCATCAACCAGGTCTGCTTTGTCAGTGCCACCCCCTCCGCCTATGAGCGCGAGCATTCCTCCCGTATCGCCGAGCAGCTCATCCGACCGACGGGGCTTCTCGACCCCGCGATCGATGTCCGTCCCATCGAGGGACAGGTGGACGACCTGATCGGTGAGATCCGTGAAACGGTGGATAAGGGCGGCCGCGTGCTGGTGACCACGCTGACGACAAAAATGGCCGAGGATCTGACAGACTACCTCGGCGAGCAGGGCATCCGCATCAAGTATATTCATCATAAGATCGAAACCATGGAGCGTCAGGAGATCATCCGCGATCTGCGCCTTGGCACCTATGACGTCCTTGTGGGCATCAACCTCCTCCGCGAGGGCTTGGATATTCCCGAGGTCGCGCTCGTGGCCGTGCTGGATGCGGACAAGGAGGGCTTCCTCCGCTCGGAGACCTCGCTCATCCAGACGGTCGGGCGTGCCGCGCGTAACGCGGACGGCCACGTTATTCTGTACGGTGACCGCATCACGCGCTCCATGCAGGCCGCCATTGACGAAACCGAACGCCGCCGCAAAAAGCAGGCGGCCTATAACGAGGCAAACGGCATCACGCCGCAGACGGTACGCAAGAACGTGCAGGAGCTGATCTCCATCGGCAAAAAGGAGGAGAAAAAGGCCGCCCGTCTGCCGCGCGCCGGCGAGAAGCTCTCCGCCGCCGAGCGCGACGAGCTGATCGCGGCACTCCGCCGCGAGATGCAGGATGCGGCACGCGCGCTGGAATTCGAGCGTGCGGCCTTCCTGCGCGATAAAATTAAGGAATGGGAGGTGAAGCGATGATGGAAAAAACCATCTCGATCCGCGGTGCGCGGGTGCATAATCTCAAAAATATCGCCCTCGATATCCCACGGGATAAGCTCGTGGTGCTGACGGGGCTTTCGGGGTCCGGAAAATCCTCGCTCGCCTTTGACACCCTCTATGCAGAGGGGCATCGCCGCTTTGTCGAATCGCTGTCCTCCTATGCGCGTATGTTCCTCGGTCAGATGGACAAGCCGGACGTCGATTCGGTAGAGGGGCTCTCACCCGCCATCTCCATCGACCAGAAGACCACCTCCAAAAATCCGCGCTCCACGGTGGGCACGGTCACCGAGATCTACGATTATCTGCGCCTGCTTTACGCACGCCTCGGTGTGCCGCACTGTCCCGTTTGCGGCAAGGAGATCAGCCAGCAGACGACCGAGGGGATTTTGGAGCAGATCCTTGCTTTCCCCGAGGGCACGCGCTTTATGATCCTCTCGCCCGTCGTGCGCGGAGAAAAGGGCATGCACGAAAAGGTGCTGGCCGAGGCACGCCGCGGCGGCTATGTTCGCGTGCGCGTGGACGGACAGATGCGTGAGCTTTCCGAGGAGATCCGCCTGGATAAAAACCAAAAGCACCACATCGACGTGGTGCTTGACCGCCTTGTGATGCGCTCGGATATCCGCTCCCGCCTTGCCGACTCGGTGGAGTCTGCGCTTCGCCTCTCGGACGGACGGCTGACCGTTCTGATTGTTCCCCGTGAGGGAGAGGGCGAGGAGCGTGAGCTGTCCTTTTCTCAAAAATACGCCTGTGAGGAGCACGGCATCAGCTTTGGCGAGCTTGAGCCGCGTATGTTCTCCTTCAACAGCCCCACGGGGGCTTGCCCTGCCTGTGCGGGGCTTGGCGATCTGCGCGTCATCTCGCCCGAGAAGATCATTCCCGATCTTTCGCTTTCCCTGCGGCAGGGAGCCATCGTCTGCAACGGCTTCAAGAGCATTGATGAAAGATCCTGGAACGGCCCGCTGATTCTTTCCGCCCTTGCCGAGATCGGCACGGATATCGATACACCGCTCTCTGCCTTCAGCGAGCTGCAAATGCACGCGCTCCTGTACGGAACGGGGCAAAAGACCTACACGGTTACGCGCTACTTCGGTAAGGAGGGCGTGGATCAGGTCACCACCTATGAGGGCATCATTCCCATCATTGAGCGCCGCCTGCGCCAAAGCCCCGAGATGATGGCCTCTTATTACGAGGACTTTATCGAGGACGCGCCCTGCCCGAAGTGTAAGGGGCGCCGCCTCTCGGACGAGGTGCTGTCCGTGACCGTCGGGGGGCTGAATATCGATGAGATCTGCCACCTCTCGGTCGAGGATATGCTTGCCTTTGTCAACGGCCTCTCCTTCTCGCCCATGCAGGAGAAGATCGCGGCCGAGATCCTAAAGGAGATCCGCGCGCGCCTCGGCTTCCTTTGCAATGTGGGGCTCAATTACCTCACGCTTGCCCGTAAGGCAGGCACGCTGTCGGGCGGAGAGGCACAGCGCATCCGTCTTGCCACCCAGATCGGCTCCTCGCTCGTCGGCGTGATGTATATTCTCGACGAGCCGAGCATCGGTCTCCACCAGCGGGATAACGATAAGCTGACCGCTACGCTGAAGAGCCTGCGCGATCTCGGCAATACCGTCATCGTCGTGGAGCATGACGAGGACACCATGCGCGCGGCGGATTATATCGTAGACGTCGGCCCGGGTGCCGGCATCCACGGCGGTGAGACCGTCGCGGCAGGCACGCCCGAGGAGGTGGCCGCCACCGTCGGCTCGGCCACGGGAGATTATCTTTCGGGCAGGCGGTTTATTCCCGTGCCTGCCACACGCCGTGCAGGAAACGGCAAGACCTTGACCGTGCGGGGCGCGGGGGAGAACAACCTAAAGAATATCGACGTGGAGATCCCGCTCGGCTGCTTCGTTTGTGTGACGGGCGTGTCGGGGTCCGGAAAATCCTCGCTCGTTCACAGCATTCTGTACCGTGCGCTGGCGCGCAAGCTCAATCGGGCAAATCTCCACCCCGGGCGGCATACCGCCATTGAGGGCTGGGAGGCACTCGATAAGATCATCGAGATCGATCAGCGTCCCATCGGGCGCACGCCGCGCTCCAACCCCGCCACCTATACGGGGCTGTTCGGGGAGAGCCGCGCCCTCTTTGCCAAAACGCCGGAGGCCAAGGCGCGCGGCTACGGAGCAGGCCGATTCTCCTTTAACGTGAGGGGCGGCCGCTGTGAGACCTGCGAGGGCGACGGCGTGAAATGCATCGAGATGCACTTTCTCCCCGACGTGTACGTGAAGTGCGATGCCTGTCACGGCATGCGCTACAACCGCGAAACGCTGGAGGTGCGCTACAAGGGCAAGAACATCTATGAGGTGCTTGAAATGTCGGTAGAGGAGGGACTTGCCTTCTTTGACGGACTGCCCGCCATCACCCGCAAGCTGAAAACCCTCTTTGAGGTAGGCCTTGGCTATATCAAGATCGGACAGGCCTCCACCACCCTCTCGGGGGGTGAGGCACAGCGTGTCAAGCTTGCCACCGAGCTTTCCCGCCGCGCCACAGGCAGAACGATCTACGTGCTGGACGAGCCGACCACAGGCCTCCATACCGCCGACGTCAGCAAGCTGATCACGGTGCTCTCGGCACTCGTGGATGCAGGGAATACCGTTGTCGTGATCGAGCATAACCTTGATTTTATCAAGTGTGCCGACCACATCATTGACCTCGGTCCCGAGGGGGGCGATCGCGGCGGCAGCCTCGTTGCCTGCGGCACGCCCGAGGAGATCGCGCAAAATCCCGCCTCCTACACGGGCAAATACCTCCTTCCAAAGCTGAAATAAAAAGACAGAACCCCCGCCCCGG
>JAZOOW010000055.1:0-15885 GCA_045655145.1 Eubacteriales bacterium
GACTTCGGTGCGGAGGACGAAGCTTTATATTCATCAAGCAAGGCCGACAAGCCGAAACCAGCCGAAAATACCGGCTCCGCGGCGGGCTCGTCTGGCTTCTGTTACCCTACCGTGTTTGCGGAGAACACAAGAAAAGGACAATAGGAGAATGTGATCATGCAAAAGATGAAAGAGCATCATCAGAAATACGCAAGTCAAGCAGAAGAAAAGGAGGATGTTCACAACACACGGGCGGACGCTTTTGTGCAAAAAGAATCGAATTTGGGGATGCGGCGTGCTTCCTTTGAGGAGAAAAATCGCACGGATACGGTAACGGCCCCTTCTCTTGGCAAGGAGGTGGGTGCGCTTCTGCACGCAGGGGCGCGTGTGGTTGCGCGTGCGTTCTCTCCGGCGGACGAGGAAGTGGTGGAATATGCTCTTCTTTGGGAGGACGGTCGTTCAGCATGCGATTACGGCCTTCCACCCGCATCTTTTTTCACACTGGTGGTGCATGATCGCTACGGCACCTGCTGTCTTTCGGATCTTGCACGGGATGAAGCCGTTGCGCGGCAATGGCTGAGTGCCTTTGCAAAGGGCCATGTTCCGTCCTTTTCCGCCGCCGAGATCGCAGAGGAGCTGCTCTCTCGCGGGGATGTGCCGTTTTTTGAGGAATAAGGGGAGGCAGAGCTTTGCCTTTTGTGTTTTTTCTTCATAAGCCCGCTTTTGCGGGCGTTTTTTGTAAAGAAACTTGAAAAAATCCGCAAAAATGTTTACAATTAAAAAAACATGTGGTATAATATTATAAAGTGCTTCGATGCAACGCATGTGTCGACATGAACGATGGAGGAATGCTTTATGAAATGTCCCTGTTGCGGTGCGCAGGACAGCCGTGTGCTGGACAGCCGCCCCGCGAATGAAGGAGCCAGCATCAAGCGCAGACGGGAATGCCCTTCCTGCGGAAAGCGCTTTACTACCTATGAGATCGTGGATTCGGTGCCGATCGTTGTCATTAAAAAGGACGGCTCCCATGAGTTTTTTGACGAGCATAAGCTGCAGGGGGGTATTCTCCGCGCCTGCCAGAAGCGCCCCGTGGATGCCGCCGCCATCTCTGCCGAGATCGTGGCAGAGTTGAACAATGCGCTGATCTCAGAGATTACCACCAAGGAGATCGGTGAGCGCGTGATGGAAAAGCTGCGCGCACGCGATGAGGTTTCTTACGTGCGTTTTGCCTCGGTGTATCGGGAGTTCAAGGATGTGGATACCTTCCTTGACGAGCTGAACAGCATGATCCGCTCCCGTAAGCGCACGAAGTCCAAAAAGGAGGATGCCTGATGCTAAAGAGCATGACCGCCTTTGGGCGTGCCGTGTCGGAGGCGGCAGATAAGGATATCACCGTAGAGCTCCGCTCGGTCAACAGCCGTTATTTTGATTGCAATGTGCGTATGCCTCGAACCCTGTCCGCTTTAGAGGACAGAGTCAAGGCATATCTGCAAAAAAAGGCCATCTCCCGCGCAAAGCTGGAGGTTTCCGTTACGGTAGAGCGTCACGGGGCCGAGCTTGGTGCCGTGGATGTGGATATGACATTGGCCGCAGGCTATGTGGATGCCTTGCGCCGTATGCAGAAGGAGCTGGGGCTTGCCGGAGAGATCTCCGTGATGCAGGTCGCCGCCAACCGCGATCTCTTTACCTATACGAAGCCCATGGAAGATCTGGAGGAGGAATGGTCGTGTATTTTCCCTGTCCTCGAGCTTGCTGCCGCAGATTATTGCGGCATGAGAGAATCCGAGGGGGCGAAGATTGAGGCTGATCTCCGCGAAAAGCTGGTGGGCGTTGCCCGTATGGTGGATACGGTTGAGGAGATCTCCCGTACAGATACCGTCGGATACCGTGACAAGCTGGAAGCGCGGCTCCGCGATATTCTCGGAGAGGTCGGCATCCTTCCCGATGAGAGCCGTCTGCTCGCCGAGTGTGCGCTTTTTGCGGACAAGATCGCCGTGGATGAGGAGATCACGCGCCTGCGCAGTCACTTTGCCGCCTTTGATGAGATCTGCGGAGCGTCGCAGCCTGCGGGACGGAAACTAGACTTCTTGATGCAGGAGATGAACCGTGAGACCAACACCATCGGCTCCAAGGCAAACAATGCACGTATTGCCCGTATCGTGGTGGATATGAAATGCGAGCTGGAGAAGATCCGCGAGCAGATACAAAACATAGAGTGAGGCAGGGAATATGAAATTTATCAACATAGGCTTTGGTAACCTGGTTGCCGCCGACCGTATCGTTGCGTTGGCCAGCCCGGATTCCGCCCCCATCAAGCGCATGGTGCAGGAGGCCAAGGATAGCGGCCGTGCGATCGACGTTACCTGTGGCCGTCGCACGCGCGCCGTCATTGTAACAGACAGTGATTATGTTGTTCTTTCCGCCATTCAAACAGAAACCATCGCCAACCGTCTTGACACCGCCGCCCTGGATGCGGCTGATGAGCTGGACGAGGAAGCAGATGCCTGATTTTGCAGAATTACCAAGCAAGAGAATAGGAGTAATATCATGATCAAACCTACCATTTCCGAACTGACACAAGAAAAAATGAACCGTTATGAGCTGGTGATCGCCATTGCAAAATGTGCGCGCAAGGTGACGGATGAATATGTAGAGCAGCGCGAGCGCGCCGACCGTATGATCGCCAACCGCGAAACAGACAAGCCGCTTGCCGCCCTGATCAGCAAGGAGCACCGCGATGAGAAGGCGGTCAAGACCGCCATCAAGCGCTTCCATGAGGGGCGCTATGAGGTGATTGAGCCCTGCGATGACGCGGGTGAAGCTGTACCTGAAATCTGACCGATGCCGGTCAGCTATGATCGGAGAACAGGAGCCGGAATATGACAAACAGATACGCCGGTGTTTATCTGCTTGATGCTCCTTATCACATTGACCGTGAATATGCCTACTATCTGCCCGTCCCCGTAGCGGGGACGGTGCGGGTTGGCGGCATTGTTGCTGTTCCGTTTGGCAGTGCAAACCGCCGTGCGTATGCGGTGGTGACCTCGCTTGCGGAGCAGAGTGACATGGATAAACTCAAGCCCGTGCTTGCGGTACTGCCCGATCGCTTCTCCTTGTCGGAGGAAATGCTCGGGCTATGCTTTTTTCTAAAGGAGCATACCCTTTGCTCGCTGGGAGATGCCGTGCGCTGCATGCTGCCCGCCGCCATTTTTTCGACGGTAACCGAGTATTATGAGGCGGGCGAGGGGACTTCCTTGGAAAGCATGGACGGGGAGCGTGTCCGTATTTTGCGGTATCTTCTTACGCATGGTCGCACCCGTCGGGAGATCTTGTGCGAGGAGTGCGCCATCTCACAGGTGTCACTTTTGTTCACGATGGTGGACGAGGGACTGCTTGTGCGTACATGGGAGCGGCGGCCGGATAAGGGGAAGACCGAAAAATACATCTCCACCGCCGTGTCGGACGAGGAGATCCTTGCTTGCTTTAGCCCTACGGCCGGGCGCAGTCGCATCCGCGGTGAGGCGCAGGAGAAGATCCTGCGCACCCTTCTGGCAACAGGGAGTATGCGCCGTGCCGAGCTTTGTGAGCTGACGCATACAACGCCGGCACAGGTGACGGCACTGGTGAGGCGCGGCCTTCTCCGTGAGGAGGAGCAGGCGGTATTGCGGGATCCCTATGCCCATCTTGCACGCACGCGTGATACCGCGCCCATCTGCCTCAGCCGCGCACAGGAAAAGGCCTATGAGGAGATCCTTTCCCTCTACGAAACGGGAGAGGCGCGTGCCGCCCTTCTTTACGGCGTAACGGGAAGCGGCAAGACCAAGGTCATGATGAAGCTGATCGACCGTGTCATTGCACACGGAAAAAGCGTGATTCTCTTGGTGCCCGAGATCGCCCTGACGCCGCAAACGGTGGGGGTGTTCTGCGCGCGCTACGGAGAGCGTATGGCTGTTATTCATTCCGCCCTCTCGGACGGGGAGCGCTTTGATGCGTATACGCGCATTGCATCGGGCGAGGTCGATCTTGTCATTGGCACGCGCTCGGCGGTCTTTGCGCCGCTTGCTAACCTCGGCTTGATCGTGATGGACGAGGAGCATGAGCATACCTATAAATCCGAAAACGATCCAAAATACCATACACGCGATGTGGCCGCCTACCGCCTCGGCGTGCATCGCGCACTGCTGCTTATGGCATCGGCCACGCCGTCCGTTGAAAGCTACTACAAGGCCAAACGGGGGCAATATACCCTCGTTCCGCTGACAGAGCGTTACGGCGGCGCACGCCTGCCCGAGGCGGAGATCGTGGACATGCGTGCCGAGCTGCGTAGCGGCAACCGCTCTCCCATCAGCACGCGCCTTCTCGATGCGCTTTCGGAAACGGTGGACGCGGGAGAGCAGGCCATTTTATTCTTGAACCGCCGCGGTTATCATACCTCCGTCAGCTGTAAGGTGTGCGGTGAGCCGCTTGTCTGTCCGCATTGCAGTATTGCGCTGACCTACCACACCGACCGTACGGGCGGCTCGATGTTCTGCCATTCCTGCGGTTATCGGACAGCACCTTTGCGTGCCTGCCCTGCTTGTGAGGCCGAGGCACTTTCCTATATCGGCTTCGGCACACAGAAGGCGGAGGGCGAGCTTTCCGAGGTTTTGCCTGATGCGCGCGTTCTGCGCATGGATGCGGATACGGCTACGGGGCGCGAGGCATACGACCGTATGCTGTCGCTCTTCCGTGCGGGGGAGGGGGATGTCCTTCTCGGCACGCAAATGGTCACCAAGGGGCATGATTTTCCCGCCGTGACACTGGTGGGCGTTCTGCTTGCGGATACATCGCTGTACGTGAATGATTTTCGTGCCTCGGAGCGCACCTTCTCCCTCATTGCACAGGTCATCGGCCGTGCAGGGAGGGCCGACCGTCCCGGGCGCGCCCTGATCCAGACCTATACCCCCGATCATGAGATCATCCGTCTTGCCTGCCGACAGGATTACGATGCGTTCTATGAGTCGGAGATCGAGCTGCGGCGCTCGCTGTCCTTACCGCCGTTTTGTGATATCGTGCACCTGACACTTTCCTCGGTGTATGAAAATGAGCTGCTCACGGCGGCGGGGCGGCTGCTCTCCGACATGACCGCGCTTGCGCGCGGTGATTATGCCGATCTGCCGCTTGTGATCTTCGGCCCCTTTGAGGCACCGCTTTACCGCGTGGCAGGGAAGTACCGTATGCGTATGGTGGTCAAATGCCGCCTCAATAAGCAGAGCCGCGCTTATTTTTCACGCATTCTGACAGAATTTTCCGCGCGGGTAGGACGGCGTATTGCCCTATCGCTGGATGCAAATCCCACGCGTGGCTAAATAAGGCATCAAATTTTTGAAAATGGATGCGTCATCTGTGAAGGGGCGCTCATAAAGGAGATAAAAATGGCCATCTTAAAAATTATAACGAAAGCCGACGACGAGGCAACCCTGCGCAAGGTCAGCCGTCCCGTTACCGAGATCACACCGCGCATACTGACCCTGCTTGACGATATGGTGGAAACCATGCGTAAGGCAGGCGGTTGCGGTCTTGCCGCCGTGCAGGTTGGCGTTTTGCGCCGTGTGGTGGTTATCGAAATAGAGGATGGTGTCGTCCACGAGTGGATCAATCCCGAGATCATCCGCAAAAAGGGTAAGCAGGAGGAGGTCGAGGGCTGTCTTTCTCTCCCGGGTGAGAGCGGCGTGACGCGCCGCCCTATGACCGTCACCGTGCGTGCACTCAACCGAAAGGGCGAGGTGGTAGAGGTGACCGGAAGCGGTCTGTTTGCCCGTGCCATGTGCCATGAGCTTGACCATCTGGACGGCAAGCTGTACGTGGATGAAATGCTTTACCCCATCGAGGATGAGGACTAAAGGAGGGGCTTTTTATGCGTATTCTGTTCATGGGAACGCCTGATATCGCCGCCACCTGCCTTGCCGCGCTTTTAGATGCAGGCGAGGAGGTCGTTGCCGCCGTTACACAGGCCGATCGCCCCAAGGGGCGCGGGTATGTGCTGACACCGCCCCCCGTCAAGGTGACCGCCCTCGCACGCGGTATTCCCGTCTATCAGCCAAGCAGTCTGCGTGACGGCAGCTTTGACGAAACGCTTGCCGCGCTTGCCCCCGATCTGATTGCGGTGGTGGCTTACGGTAAAATTCTGCCGCCCTCTATGCTGTCCTTTCCGCGTTACGGGTGTATCAACGTCCATGCCTCACTTCTTCCCAAGTACCGCGGTGCCGCGCCGATCCAGCGTGCCATCATGGACGGGGAACGGGAAACCGGTGTGACGACCATGTATATGGCAGAAGGGCTGGACACGGGAGATATGCTCCTCTCGGAGAGGATCGCCATCACGCCCGATGACAATTTTGAAACCATCCATGACCGCATGGCGGAGGTGGGCGGACGCCTCCTTTTGGATACGGTTCGCGCCCTTCGTGAGGGACGGGCTGTTCGCGTCCCCCAGAATGATGCCGAGGCCACCTATGCCCATAAGATCGAAAAGGCAGATTGCCATCTTGATCTTTCCCGTCCCGCGCATGCGCTTGACCCCTATATCCGCGGCCTGTCGCCGATCCCACTTGCCTTTGTACGCCGTGCGGACGGAAAAATGCTGAAGATCCTGCGTGCCAAGCCCGTGGAGGGGAAGGGCATGCCCGGTGAGGTTTTGCGCCTTGATGACCGTGCGGGCGGCGGCATTGTCGTTGCCTGCGGAGAGGGGGCACTCCTCCTTGAGGAAATTTTGCCTGAGGGTAAGGGACGTATGTCTGCGGCCGATTACGTACGCGGCCGACAAATTCAGATCGGAGAGGTTTTTTCCTGATGTTCTTTTTTTACGATTATTGGTATATCGTGCTCGTTATGCCTGCTATCATATTGGCTATGTGGGCACAATTCCGTGTGAAGAGCACCTTCCATAAGTACAGTCGGCTGGAGAGCCGCGCACAGCTCTCGGGCTATGACAGTGCGCGCATGGTGCTGGATCGGCATGGGCTCCGCCATGTTCGGATCGAGGAGATCGGCGGCGAGCTTTCCGACCATTTTGATCCGCGCACCAATGTGATCCGTCTGTCCTCGGCCGTTTATCACGGTCGGAATGCGGCGGCCATCGGTGTGGCGGCGCATGAGGCAGGACACGCCGTTCAGTATGCGGAGAACTATTTGCCCATGCGCCTGCGTGCCGCCATCATTCCCGCCACCAATATCGGATCAACCCTTTCCGTGCCGCTGATCCTTTTTGGCATTCTTTTCAGCTTTCCGCCGCTTGCTTGGGCGGGCGTGATCGCATTTTCGCTGGCAACCCTCTTTCAGCTCGTCACCCTTCCTGTCGAATTTAATGCCAGCCGCCGCGCCATGCAGTGTGTGGAGGCCAGCGGCTATTTTTCGAGAGAGGAGCAAACGGCCTCTCGCAAGGTGCTGACCGCCGCGGCACTTACCTATGTGGCGGCCTTGGCGGTATCGATCGCCAACCTCCTCCGCCTCGTGCTGATCGTTGGCGGCAGCGGCCGCCGCCGCAACTGATATGGCCAAGGACCGCGTAAGAGGGCTCGCCTTCCGTCTGCTCCGTGCGTGGGAGCGCGAGGACAAATATATCAATCTGCTTTTGGATTCTCCCATGGCCGCAGAGCTTACGGGGGAGGAACGCCGTTTTCTGACGGCACTTCTGTACGGGACGGTAGAGCGGCTGCTGACGTTGGATTTCTGGATCTTGCGACTCACGGGCAAAACGCCCGACCGCCTTGCCCCCGGTACACGCGCGCTGCTTCGGCTTGGACTCTATCAGCTCCGCTTTATGGATGGCGTGCCGGATTTTGCCGCCATTCATGAAACGGTGGCACTTTCCGCCCATGAGGGAGAACGCCGTTTTGTCAACGGTGTGCTCCGTGCGGCACAAAGAGATCCCGCGCGGCTTGCGTTTCCTGCGATGGAGGAGGATCCCGTTTATGCACTCTCAATTACCTACTCCTTTCCCCGTGAGATCGTAGAGCTGTTTTTGGCACAGTACGGGCAGGAAATGACCGAGCGGCTTCTTGCCGCCTTTAACGAAACCGCACCCCTGACATTGCGCGTCAACACGAAGAAAATCGACCGTCAAAGCCTTGTTGCACGCCTGTGTGAGGCAGGCCTTAGGGCAGAGCCGACGGTCTTTTCTCCCGTGGGTATTCGCCTGCTTGATACGGTTGACCCCACCTGTCTTTTTGGCTTTGCGGAGGGGCTTTTCTACGTACAGGACGAGGCCTCCCAGATCGCCGTAGCGGCACTTGGGGCAGAGGATGCCTCGCTTGCCGTAGATACCTGCGCCGCCCCCGGCGGTAAGAGCTTCGGCATGGCCATCGACATGCAGGCAGGCAAGGTTATCTCGCTTGATCTGCACGCCTCCAAGCTTTCTCTCATTGCATCGGGTGCCGCGCGCCTCGGCCTTTCGGATAAGATCACCGTCGGGGAGCATAACGGAGAGATGTCGCTTTCCTCGCTTGTCGGCCGTGCCGACGCCGTGCTTTGCGATGCCCCCTGCTCGGGGCTTGGTGTGCTTGGGAAAAAGGCAGACCTGCGCTACCGTGGCGGAGAACGCCTGTCCGAGCTGCCGCCTCTCCAAAGAAAGATACTCTCCTCTGCGGCCGCCTACGTCAAGGAGGGTGGCAGGCTTCTTTATTCCACCTGCACCCTGCATACGGCAGAAAACGAGGATGTATGCCGCGCGTTTTTGCAGACACATCCCGACTTTTCGGCAGAGGAGTTTTCCGTCGGCACTCTGACCTCAAGGGACGGAATGCTCACGCTTTTGCCGCCGCTTCACGGAACAGACGGCTTCTTTATGGCAAAATTCAGAAAAAAACAGGGAAGAAAAGCATGACCGATAACACAAAGGAAACAGTACATATGCCCGAAAAAACCGATATACTTTCCATGCTTCCCGAGGAGCTTGAGAAATTTTTTCTCTCGCTCGGACAGCCGAAGTATCGCGCAAAGCAGGTCTTTTCACAAATGGCGCGTGGCATCGCCCCCTCCGAGATGACCAATCTCCCAAAGACTCTGCGTGAGGAGTTGGAAAGGCTTGCGGAATTCCGTTTGCCCGCGGTTGAAAAAAAGCTGGTCTCCGCGATCGACGGAACGGTGAAGTATCTCTTTCGCCTGCTTGACGGGGCTTGCATCGAGAGCGTGCTCATGCGTTACGAGCACGGCAATACGCTTTGCATATCCAGCCAGGTCGGCTGTCGCATGGGCTGTCGCTTTTGTGCCTCCACCATCGGGGGCAAGGTGCGTGATCTTCTACCGTCGGAGCTGCTTGGTCAGATCATCGCGGCAGAGAAGGATGACGGAAATCGCATCTCCAATATCGTCATGATGGGCATTGGCGAGCCGCTTGATAACTTTGACAACGTGATCCGCTTTTTGCGCCTTGTCAACCATAAGGACGGCCTTTGCATCGGCTACCGTCACATTTCGCTCTCCACCTGCGGTCTGCCTGACCGCATCCGCGATCTGGCGGCCGTCAATCTGCCGATCACGCTTTCCATATCGCTTCATGCGCCGAACGATGAAAAGCGCTCGGCCATCATGCCGATCAACCGTGCCTATCCGCTTGCGGCACTCTTTGCCGCCTGCCGCGCCTATTATGCTACAACAGGACGGCGCATTTCCTTTGAATACACCCTCATTGCGGGTAAAAACGATGCCCGTGAGGATGCCGTGGCACTCGCCGATTGCCTGAACCGTGCCTTTGCGGGAACAGGCGCGCCTCTGCACGTCAATCTGATCCGTCTCAATGAGGTGGAGGGGACAGGCTTCTCCCGTGGCTCCAAGGAGAGTGTAGAGGCCTTTGCCGCCATTCTTGAAAGACGCGGCATCGTGTCCACCGTCCGCCGCCGTCTCGGCGCGGATGTCAATGCCGCTTGCGGCCAGCTTCGCCGTTCCGCGGCAGAGGGAAGGGCGTAAGATCACATTCCTTGCAAAATGCAGGGGAAAGACAGAAAAAGAAATGACAGGAAAGAAATAGATGGATATTTACGCAGAAAGCCACATTGGCATGGTACGAGAGGAAAATCAGGACGCTTATTGCGTCACGGCCGTACGGGAGGGTGTCACGCTTGCTGTGGTTTGTGACGGCATGGGCGGTGCCGCAGGCGGCAAGCTTGCCGCCTCCCTCGCGTGTGAGGAGTTTGTGACACGCTTTCGCGATTCCTATTCCTCCTTGGTAGGGGAGGCTCCCCCTACCGAGGAACTCGTCCACCGTATATACAGCCATGCGATCTATCATGCCAACAATGCTGTCTTTGAGGAAAGCATTGCCGATCCCACACTTCACGGCATGGGCACAACGCTCACGGCGGCCTGCATCGCGGGCGGCGGAGTGTATACTGCCAACGTGGGGGATAGCCGCACCTATCTTTTTCGCGCAGGCGGGATCGAGCAGCTGACCCACGACGATTCGCTCGTTCAGCTTCTCGTCGATCGCGGAAGGATCACCGAGGCGGAGGCCGAGCAAAAGGCGCAAAAGAACATTCTCATCCGCGCGCTGGGAACAGACCCGTACGTGGAATTCGGATTCCGCTTTACACCGCTTCTCTCGGATAAAAGCAGCCTGCTCCTTTGCAGTGACGGTCTTACCGCCTATTACGATGAGGCGGCCTTGGCCGCCGCCCTGCGCCCCCTAAGGGCGGCAAAAGCGGTGGTCGAGGAGCTGATCGCAGGTGCCTGTGCGGCGGGTGGCCGTGATAACATCACCTGTGTATATCTGCGTGACGTATAATACCCCATGAACGGACATATGCAAGCATACGTCCGACCCCGTGTGTCGTGAAAAGAGATTTTGTCCGAAAGGAGTTCGCCATGGAGCAACTTGAACAGCTCGTAGGCAGTACGCTGGATCAACGTTACCGTTTGCTTGATGTACGCGGCACCGGCGGCTCTGCCGTGGTCTTTCGGGCGCAGGATCTTCTTTTGCGGCGTACTGTTGCCCTAAAGCTCTTGCGCAGCAAGGCCGTATGGCCGCAGGGTAGGGGCGGTAACGCATCCCCGTCACCGCCCGATCGGGTGACCGAGGTGGCGCGTGATGCGGAAATGGGGCGCATCAGCCGTGAGGCCTTTTTGCGTGAAGCACTGGCGGCCTCTCATCTCTCTCACCCCAACGTAGTCAGCGTTTATGACGTATCTCCCTCGCCGATCCATCCGTATATCGTGATGGAATACATAGAGGGTGTTCCGCTTTCCTCCCGCATCGCCGAGCAGGGGGCACTCTCTCATGAGGAGGTCCTCCGCGTGGCGGAGGCCGTGCTGGATGCGCTGACAGAGGCACATGCACAGGGGATCATCCATCGGGACATCAAGGCGCAAAACATCCTGATAACAGAAAAAGGCGATATCAAGATCGCCGATTTCGGCATTGCACACGTTCCCGGGCAAAGAGGGCGCATTTTACAAAACAAAATATTGGCCACCGTGGATACCGTCAGCCCCGAGGGAGCAAGGGGAGGGGCTGTGGATGAGCGATCGGATCTTTATTCGCTCGGTGTCGTTCTGTATCAGATGGCCACGGGAAGACTTCCTTTTGTAGATGATGACCCGGAAACGGTGGCTTTTCTGCACATCCATGAGCCGCCCCGTTATCCGTCTATTCTTCAACCCGATATACCGCGCGGCCTCGAGCAGCTGATTCTTGTCGCTATGGAAAAGGACCCCGACCGCAGACCGCAAAGTGCGGCAGCAATGCTTTCGGCGGTGCGGCGGCTTCGTCGTGATCCGCACCGTTCATTGCCTCGCCTGCGGCGCGTGACGTTTTTTGACCTTGTGCGCAGGGTCGGCGGATCGGGGGCTTCCTTGGCGGTGGTGCTTGGGATGCTGGCGGCGCTTGTTACGGGGAGTACTCTCTTTCCCGTCCTGAACGGGAGTATGGCACACCCCGTGACGGTGGTTTCGGTTACGGACGTCATTGGGCTTTCCGCCACAGAGGCAGAGGCACGTCTTGCCGCGCTCGATCCGCGCATCCGTGTGGCGTTTGTATATACTTACGCTCCAAACACAGAGGAGGGAGCGGTGCTGGCCGTTCTCCCGGATCCCGGCACCTATTTGAAGCTCGACGGAGAGGATGACTGCATCACGGTCACACTGACCGTCAGCACCCACGATACCGCGGCATCCGAGCATGCCGCAAATACGAGAACAGGAACATAGCGTTATGAAGGAAAGATTTAACGGCCTTGTGATCCGCAGCACGGGCGGACTTTTTGAGGTTATGCCGGAGGAGCCGTCACGCGGCAACCTTCTTTGTCGCGCCCGTGGGGCACTCCGCCGCGAGGAGGGGCGTGTTTTGGTGGGCGACCGTGTGGCCGTTCTCCGTGAGGAGGAGGGACGACGCGGTGAAACGGTCATTGACTCCATCCTGCCGCGAAAAAACGCCCTGATCCGACCGCCGCTTGCGAATCTTGACTGCCTGTATGCCGTGCTGGCGGTGACCGATCCCGCACCGATCCTTGAAACGACCGACAAGCTGCTCGCCATTATGGAAAAGGAGGGCATTTCTGCCAAGGTCGTGATCACCAAGACCGATCTCGGAGCCTCTCTCGCGGCCGAGCTTGCCGAGATCTATAAAAAGGCGGGCTATGCGGTCTTCCCCGTATCCTCGCATACGGGCGAAGGGCTTGCAGAGCTGTCGGCGGATGTGACGGCTACGCTTTCGGGCGGGCACACGGCCGCCTTTTCGGGTGCGTCGGGCGTGGGAAAATCCTCGCTCATCAACGCTCTTTTTCCTGCACTCGCCTTGGAAACGGGGGGCATCAGTCAAAAGATCGGCCGCGGAAAAAACACCACGCGCCATGCCGCGCTCTATCCGGTCTTTGGGGATGCAAGCGGCGGCTTTCTCGCGGATACGCCCGGCTTCAGCATGCTGGATTTTCTCCGCTTTGATTTCATGACGGCGGAGGATCTTCCGCACGCGTTCCGAGAGATGACACCCTATCTCGACCGTTGCCGCTACGGTGATTGCAGTCACGTCAAGGAGGAGGACTGTGCCGTTCGCTTGGCGGTGGAGCAGGAGATCATTCCGCGCTCGCGTTATGAGAGCTTTGTCTCTCTTTATGAGGTTTTGAAAGGGAAAAACCTTTACGGCGGCAATAAATGACCGCATTTAGCTGAGAAAATACATATTTTTGAGAAAAATTTGAAAAAACTATTGACAAACACGAAAAAATCAGTATAATAGTGTTGTTATCCTAAGACAGCAGGTTCCCGTAAAAGCGTGCCGCTTTCCTGCCGAGGTGAGCATAATACATGATTTTTTTCGTATATTATCCTTCTCTCGGTATGCCTAGGCGCACCACGGGAGAAGGATTTTTTATTTGATACGGAGGTGAATACACAATGCCCAGCACCAAAATTCTCGAAGCAAAGCAGCAGGCAGTCAAGGATCTGGCTGAAAAGCTGCGCAATGCACAGGCAGGTGTTCTTGTAAACTATCAGGGCATCAGCGTTGAGGCAGATACGGCACTCCGCAGAGAGTTCCGCGCCGCAGGCGTTAACTACATGGTTATGAAGAACACGCTGACCGGTCGTGCATGTGACGAGGTTGGCCTCGGTGATATGAAGCAGTATCTCGAGGGCATGACGGCTATTGCCATTTGCGGTGAGGACCCCCTTGCCCCGGCAAAGATCGTCAAAAAGTACGCTGACAAGCTGGAGAGCTTCCAGGTAAAGGCCGGCTTTATCGACGGTGCCGTGATCGATGCGGCAAAGGTTGAGGAGCTTGCGAATATTCCTGCGAAAGAGGTTCTCATTGCAAGAATGCTCGGCAGCCTTACCGGCCCGATCCGCAGCCTTGCATACGCTCTGCAGAGCATCGTAGATAAGAACGGCGAAGCACCCGCAGAGGCTTAATTTTCCCCTAAAAATTAAAATTTGAATGAATACGTGGAGGTAAAGCACAATGGCAAACGAAAAGACTACACAGATTCTTGACCTGATCAAAGGTCTTACTATCCTTGAGCTTGCTGATGTTGTAAAGGCAATCGAGGAGGAGTTCGGCGTATCCGCAGCACCTGTTGCAGTAGCAGCAGTTGGGGGTGCTGCAGCAGCAGCCCCCGCAGCAGAGGAGAAGACCGAGTTCGACGTTATCCTGAAGGCGTTCGGTGCGAAGAAGCTTGACGTTATCAAGGTTGTTCGCGAGATCACCGGTCTTGGTCTGAAGGAGGCTAAGGAGATGGTTGAGGGTGCTCCCAAGGCCGTTAAGGAAGGCGTTTCCAAGGACGAGGCTGCTTCTATCGAGGCAAAGCTGAAGGAAGCCGGCGCAGAAGTCGAAGTGAAATAATTCACCCCGTACGGGAAGAAACGGTACGCACCTGTTCGTACCGTTTCTTTTTTTTCAAAATCCCTTTCCTTGTCTTGACAAATGGCAAGAAATGGTGTAAAATAGGAAGGACGACAAAATTTCTGTAAGGAGGAAGTATGGATACTGCAAAGCTTGCTGACCTGCAGGAGATCGCACGCCGTGTGCGCGCGGGCATCCTTGTGGGTACTTATCACGCAAAATCAGGCCATCCCGGCGGCTCACTTTCGATCGCCGATATTCTCAGCTACTTGTATTTTGAGGAGATGAACATTGATCCAAAGAACCCCAAGTGGGAAGAGCGGGATCGCTTCGTTCTCTCCAAAGGACATACAGCACCTGCTCTGTATGCCGTCCTTGCCGAGCGCGGCTATTTCCCTAAGGAGGATCTTGCCACGCTCCGTAAGATCGACTCTTACCTGCAGGGCCACCCGGATATGAAGGGAACGCCCGGTGTCGATATGACCACCGGCTCTCTCGGCCTTGGTATCTCTGCGGCATGCGGCATGGCTCTTTCCGCGAAGTATAAGAAGCAGGATTACCGCGTGTATACCGTTCTCGGTGACGGTGAGACCGAGGAGGGTCAGGTTTGGGAGGCCGCTATGTTTGCCGCCCATTATAAGCTTGACAATCTTGTCGCATTTGTAGACTGGAACGGTCTGCAGATCGACGGTAGAATCGCTGACGTTATGGATCCTACGCCGCACGACAAGAAGCTTGCCGCTTTCGGCTGGCATGTCATTTCCATTGATGCACATAATTTTGAAGAGATCGCCGCTGCTCTGGCAGAGGCGCGCACTGTAAAGGGCAAGCCCACCGCGATCATCGCCCGTTCTGTAAAGGGCAAAGGCATTTCCTTTATGGAGGATCAGGTGGATTGGCACGGCAAGGCTCCGAACGCGGAGCAGTTTGCCGCTGCCATGAAGGAGCTTGGAGAGGAGGTAGAGGCATGAGCGAGAAGATTGCAACCCGTGAGGCGTATGGTAACGCCCTGGCCGCACTGGGAGAGAAGTATGATTTTGTCGTGCTGGATGCCGACCTGGCCGCCGCTACCAAGACCGGCACCTTTAAGAAAAAATTCCCCGAAAGATTTTTTGATTGCGGTATTGCCGAGGGCAATATGATGGCCGTAGCCGCCGGTATCTCCACTACGGGTGTTGTGCCGTTTGCCAGCTCCTTTGCCATGTTTGCCGCAGGCCGCGCCTATGAGCAGATCCGCAATGCCATCGGATACCCGCACCTCAACGTCAAGATCGGCGCAACGCACGCCGGTGTTACGGTTGGTGAGGACGGCGCTACCCACCAGTGCAATGAGGATATCGCCCTG
The DNA here is from genome assembly GCA_045655145.1 of Eubacteriales bacterium. Classification (GTDB taxonomy): domain Bacteria; phylum Bacillota; class Clostridia; order Oscillospirales; family CAG-272; genus UBA1740. The sequence continues at coordinate 15,633 of JAZOOW010000055.1, forward strand.
ATGCGTACCATTCCCGGTATGGTCATTCTGAACCCCGCAGACGGCGCAGAAACTGCCGCCGCAGTAGAGGCCGCCCTTCTTTATAACGGTCCCGTATATATCCGACTTGGCAGATTTGCCGTTCCGAATCTGGGGGATGCCGCGCATGAGAATTTTGAGATTGGCCGCGGTGTAACGCTTCGTGAGGGTACGGACGTCACGCTCGCAGGCACGGGCTTTATGACGCACGTAGCACTGGAGGCCGCAGAGCTTC
>JAZOOW010000056.1:0-15644 GCA_045655145.1 Eubacteriales bacterium
CCAGCTCATTGGTGTCCTTTTGCGGCACAGCGTAGAAAAGCATCAGCTCTAAAACCTCGTGCGGGGCGAAGGAATCCAGCCCGAAGCGGAGAAAGCGATCCTTGACGCGCGAGCGGTGATCCTTATGCGGATTTTCTTTCACAGGCTTCATAGTTCAACTCCAAAACAGAACGAGATCATTGAGATAGTCCACACGAAATGCGATGAGAAGAATGTTCCGTATCACAAAAAAGGCAAGGATTGCCGCCGCATAAAGAATGGCGGGCAGGGCGGACGCGCGGGTTCTGTGCCGCGCCGCACGAAAAAGGGCGATCTCGTAATAAATGGCACAAAGACCGCCGAGAAGGATCATGGGATTGGAAAGAAACGAAGCGATCGGCCGCAGGCGAAGCAGCTCCTCCAGCGCGCGCGTGCAGCCACAGCCGGGGCAATAGATATGTAAGCGGTCGTGTATATGGCAGGAAAAGGGAAGCTCCCACACACGCAAAAGATAAAGGTAGACAAAAAGCACCGCCGCGAGCAGGAGGATCCCCGCCTGAAAAAGAAGAAAGCTCCGATACGGCCGCAGGCACGCGCGCACGCTTCCGGGGAGCGGAGCGGGCGTGCTGTTTTTCTCTTTTCCCATAGCACTCTCCTCCTTTTTCGGTTACTACATACATTATAGCATATTTTTTCTTTTTTTGCTGTTTTTTTCGCAAAAAGATTGATTTTTCCGCATAGAAATTGTATAATGGTATTAGAAAAGCAGAAAGGAGCTTTCCCATGAACAATTCTTACGATGCGAACGAACAGCAGTCATACGATACACAGCCGAAGGAGCCACCCTTCTTTGCTGATCCCGCACCGCTGTCCCTCAACCAAAAGGAGCCTGTTGGCTTTGCAGTCGCCTCGATGGTGCTCGGCATCCTCTCGCTCGTTTGCTGCTGCTTTGCCGAGCTCGGCCTGATTCTCTCGATCCTCGCTCTGCTCTTTGCCGGACTCAGTCGCCGCCAGCTCCACCGCTTTAACGGTATGGCTCTGGCCGGTCTGATCATGGGTATTATCGGCGTTGTGCTGGCAGCCTTTTCGATCATTGACGCCATCATCAACCCCGTTTCCCAAGAGGAGCTGGATGCCATTCTCAAAATGTACCAGGATCTTCTCGCTCAGCAGGGCGGAATTCCGAGTGCCTTCCGTGCGCTTCTCCCCTGATCCCTCTACATAGCCCGAAAGCCGAGTGGTGGCAAGGACACAAGGTGTGCTTTGCCGCCGCTCTTTTTTTGCCGTTTTGCGAGAAATCCGCACAAAAAGCGAGGAAAACAGAGAAAAAGAGAGGAACAGGGGTAAAAACCCCCACGAAAAACGGCCGTCCTGCGGTGTGGTTGCCTCCCACTCCCCTTGACAAAACACGAAAATTAAGGTACAATAATGCTACATTCATGACAGGAAAGGAGATGGCGTACCGCAATCATGGACGGAGACAGTATACAGTATAACGGCGAAAAGCCTCCTTTATGTCATAACGCTATCATTTGTTTGGGACATAGCCTGTGCTTACGTGAATGAGCTGACGGGTTGTGTCTTTTTGTGCTTTTTAGGGGTTTCCCGAAAGCCCCATCACTACATAGCGGAGCATGACTCCGGGAGGTTTATTTTGCATATGGATATTATCTGGATGCTGCTGTTACAGCTGCTCCTGATCGGACTGAACGCGATCTTTGCCTGTGCCGAGATCGCTGTCATCAACACGGGCGATGCAAAGCTTGCGCGCCTTGCCGAGGAGGGCGACCGCCGCGCGCGCCGCCTTTCCCGCCTGACGGCACAGCCCTCACGCTTTTTGGCTACCATCCAGGTGGCCATCACGCTCTCCGGCTTTCTCGGCTCGGCCTTTGCCGCCGAAAACTTTGCCGGTTACCTGGTCGGCTGGGTAAAGAGCCTTGGCCTGACCGCCCTGCCCGACGGCACGCTGAACGCCATCGCCGTGGTGCTGATCACGCTGATCCTCTCTTACATCACGCTGGTGCTTGGTGAGCTGGTTCCCAAGCGTCTGGCCATGCGCCACGCCGAGAAGGTCGCTCTCGCGCTTTCCGGCCTGATCGGGTTTGTTTCCCGCATTTTTGGGCCGCTTGTTTCCCTGCTCACCGCCTCGACAAACGGCGTTCTCCGCCTGTGCGGCGTGGACCCCAATGAGACCGAGGAGGAGGTCAGCGAGGATGACATCCGCATCATGGTGGATGTGGGCAACAAATCCGGCTCCATCGACAACGACGAAAAGGAATTTATCCAGAACGTATTTGAGTTTGACGATCTGACTGCGGGTGAGATCGCCACCCACCGTACCGATGTAACCATGCTGTGGGCAGAGGACAGCGAGGAGGAATGGGATACCACCATTCACGACAACCGCTACACGATCTATCCCGTGTGCAGCGAGTCGGTTGACAACATCATCGGCGTTCTCAACGCCAAGGATTACTTCCGCTTAAAGACGCATGACCGTGAAACGGTGATGGCCGAGGCGGTCAAGCCTGCCTTTTTCGTGCCCGACGGTGCGAAGGCTGACGTGCTCTTCCGCAACATGAAGCGCACGCGCAACCGCTTTGCCATCGTGCTGGACGAGTACGGCGGCATGGTGGGCATCGTGACGATCAACGACCTTATTGAGCAGCTTGTGGGCGACTTTACCGAGGTCGATGAGCCCGAAAAGGAGGAGGAGGCCGCGATCACGGCACTCCCCGACGGGAACTTCCGCATCCGCGGCATTGCCGAGATCGAGGAGGTCGAGGAGGTGCTTGGCGTGTCCCTTGCCTCGGAGGACTACGGCACCTTTGGTGGCTTTGTGTTTGCGGCGCTTGGCGAGATTCCCGAGGACGGCTCTACCTGCGAGATCACAGCCGAGGGGCTTGCGATCCGCGTGACCGATATCCGTGACCACCAGATGGAAGCGGCGATCGTAACCGTTCTGAAGCCTGAGGATGCTGCGGAGGAGCCTGCCGAGGAAGAGGCCTGATTCTGACGCATACCATAAAAACCGCACTCCCGTGTGTCGTGAAAAAGCAAAAGCCCCCTGCCGATCCTTGGCGATCGGCAGGGGGCTTTCTTGTTACAGAAGGGGGGAGAGGATGCGCACGATGGAACGGAAAAAGCGCGCAAGCGGCGTTGCCTTGATGGAGGCGGGATCAACCTCCTCGCACAGTGCAAGCGTCCCCTCCATATCGCGGCGGATATCCGCAAGGCAGGGGGTGCGGTAGAGCCAGACACCGTTTTCAAAATGATGTACAAGACTGCGGTAATCAAGGTTGACCGTTCCCACCATGGCGCAAGCATCATCCGCAAGATAGACCTTGGCATGCAGGAAGCCGGGCGTATATTCGTAAATGCGCACCCCCACATCCACCAGCCGCTTGTAAAAGGTACGGGAAATGTTAAAGATGATCCGCTTGTCCGGAATATGCGGCAGAAGGATCCGCACGTCCACACCGCGCAAGGCGGCATTCTCCATGCTTTGGCAAAGATCGTTGTCGATGATGAGATAGGGCGTCATCATATAGACGTAGCGCGTGGCACCGGCCAGCAGATTCTGAATGACGAGCTTACCCACCTGATTGCGGTAGATCGGTCGCGGACCGTCCCCAAAGGGGATAACGTAGCCCTTCTCTGCGGAGGGCAAGGCGGCAGGCATAGCCTCCTCGCCGCACGCGACGGGAAACAGCTCTGTCGTTATCTCCGGCATACGCTTGACGCTGATGCCGTAATCGATAAGAAAAAGATGCGTCAGCTCGGAAACGGCGGCCCCCTCCAGGCGGATGGCTACGTCCTTCCAATGGCCGAAGCGCACCGTTTCATTGATATATTCATCCGCGAGGTTCATCCCGCCCGTATATCCAACCTCACCGTCAATGACCATGATCTTACGGTGACTGCGGTTGTTGATCTCACCGTCTGCTTGCCCGCGTAAGCGTGCAAAGGATACCGCAGAGATGCCAAAGCCCCGCAGGATCCTGTCATAATTGCCGGGGAGGGTTTTCATGCATCCCACGTCATCGTAGACCACGCGCACATCAACACCTGCGGCGGCCTTTTCACGCAAAATGGCAAGGATCGGGCTCCAGCACTTTCCCTCCTCGATAATGAAATATTCAAGAAAGATAAAGCGACGGGCGCGGCACAGATCCTCCAGCATGGCGCGGTGGGCCCTTTCTCCAAGCGGAAAATAGCGTACATCCGTGCCGGCAAAGATATGCGTATCGGCAATGTCGCAAAGCATGGCAGCATGCGAGGCCGCGAGGCGATCCTCCGCACCGAGTGCGGTAAGCAATGCCCCGTCATCTGATTTTTCATAGCTGTGATGGGCAAGATAGGAAAGACGCTTGCGGTATTTCCGCTTCAGCTTGCGTGAGTAGAACAGGAAATACAGCATAAAGCCGATCACCGGCAAAAACAGGATCACAAGGAGCCAGGGGATCTTATAATCGGGATTGTCATCCGAGGCGGCGATCTTGATCACACAGCCAAGATGAATCAGGATCGCAACGATATAAAAATACGGGAGAACAAAGCAAAGCGTGATCGCAGATGCCAATATGACCGCAAGCTCAAGCACCGTCAGCACCATGGCGACGGTATAGCGCACGGGAATGTAGACGATCTCCTTTTCCTGCATACCGTTCTGTGCGCGATAGCGTATTTTTCGCCTCATAAACGCCCCCCTTTCCACAGCCCCCATGTGCCTGTATTGTAGCACATGATACCACATATATTCCTTTATTTTGTGAACAAAGTATAAAATTTTCCGCGTGTTTATCTGCCCGTTTTGCAAAATGAGCAACATGATCGAAACCACTTGCTTTTTTATCTGCCGCATGCTAGAATAGAAGAAAAAAGGAGGCTTCCCTTATGTCAAACAAAGTTGAATTTCTTTTTGAGGATCACAAGTGCCTGATCGTGATTCCCGACAATCCCCGTGCAGACCGCGCCTTCCTTTGGCGCACGGAGTTCCCGTTTGCCTTTGATATGGCGGACTGCGCCCTGATCGATCGCGGCTTCTTCCTCGTTTATTGCTCGGTTTCCAACGAGTACGGAAGCCCTTATTCAATCGAGGTGTTCAAGCGCTTCCACGATTTTATCGTGAAGGAATACGATCTCTCGCCCCGCGCATCCCTCTTTGGCTTCTCGCGCGGCGGTCTTTACGCCTGCAATTATGCCTGCGCCTATCCCGAGGACGTTGCCTGCCTCTATCTCGATGCGCCTGTTCTTGATCTTTTCAGCTGGCCGGCAGGTCTTGGTCTTGGCATTGGCTCGCCCGACGAGTGGGAGGACTGCAAGCGCCGCGTGCTGGACATCACCGAGGTTCCCGAGCTCCGCGCCTACCGTGGCCACCCCATCGCACGGCTGCATGAGCTGATCGCCACCAAGCTCCCCGTCATTTTGGTAGCAGGCGGCGTTGACCAGACCGTTCCCTACTCCGAAAACGGTGCCATCATGGCGGCCGCCTATGAAAAGGCAGGCGCGCCCATTACCGTCATCGTGAAGCCCGACTGCGATCACCATCCGCATTCTCTGGAGGATCCCACGCCCATCGTGGACTTCGTGGAGGCGGCACACGCGTAATACGCAGAGAAAGAACCCCTCGCCGGTGCGAGGGGTTCTTTCTCATGCGTCCCCCTGCTTTTTATAAACCAGAAAATCTTAGTCGGCCATGAAAACTGACTATTGACAAAACAAGGCAGCTATGCTATAATTTGGGAGCAAGGGAAGGAGTCAAGATCTCCCTCTTTTTTTCTCTGTAAGGAGTGTTACTATGTTACCCTTTGACCGTGAAATAAATAAAATACAGGATGTCATCGGTTACCGTTTTCGAGATATTTCCCTGCTCCGTCAGGCCTTCACGCGGGAGTCCTTTTGCAACGAGGCCCGCCAGCGCGGCGACCGCTCGATCCAAAGCAACGAGGTCCTTGAGTTTTGCGGGGACAGCGTTCTCTCTGCCGCGATCGTGTCCATTCTGATGGAGGAATGCTCCGTCCGCACCGAGGACGGCATGATCACGCGGCTGGACGAGGGCGATTTTTCGGTCATCAAGAGCAATCTCACCAACAAAACGATGCTTGGCCGGAAGATGGAGGAAACGATGCTCTCACACCTCCTCCTCGTCGGCTACGGCGACAGGCAAAAGCGTATCTGGGAGGAGCCCTCCGTGCGCGAGGATCTGTTTGAGAGCATCATCGGTGCCATTTGGTTTGACAGCGACCGCAATATGGAAACGGTGATCGCCATCGTGCGCCGCTTGCTTGACACCGACGAATATCTGCAAAAGCATTCGATCACACCCGCCAGCCCAAAAAACGCCCTCCAGGAGTGGTGTGAGCACCGCACGCGGCGGGGCACGCAATTCTTCTACGAGAAGATCGGAGAGAGCGGTCCCGAGCATGACAAGACCTATCTTGTCCGTTGCACGGTACAGCTGACCGACGGCACCGTCATCACGGCAGAAGGCCGCGGCCGCAACCTAAAGCGCGCGGAGAGCGAGGCCGCCGCCGCCATTCTCCCGAAGCTATACGGAAAGGATGGCCTTTAAGCCACCCCGACATAACACCGCCCCCTGCACCAACGGTGCAGGGGCCGGTGTTGCTTTTCAGAACACACGGGTGTCACTGAAAGAGAGAAAACGGCACCTCGCTTGGCAGCGCGGCCTGCAGGGTGATCTCCTCATGCGTCACGGGATGCGGAAAGGAAAGAAGGGCGGCAAACAGGCCAAGCGCGCCGCTGCTCCCGGCACCGTAGCGGCGATCCCCCACAAGAGGATACCCGCGCGAGGCAAGCTGCACGCGGATCTGGTGCGTGCGCCCCGTGTCAAGCGACACGCGCAGAAGCGTGCAGGGACTGCCGTCCCCACGCATGACGGTCTTTTCCGTGCGGTAGGATAGGCGCGCCTCCTTCACGCCGCGGCGCGTACGCGTCACGACATAGCTTTTTCCGCGGTGGCGGTCATAGAACAAGAGATCGGTCAGGGTATCCGCCTGCGGCGGTACGCCCTCACAGACGGCGAGATATTCCTTTTTCATCCTGCCTGCGGTGATGGCGGCAGACAGCGCGGCGGCGGCAGAGGAGGTTTTGGCAAGCAGGAGGACCCCCGCCGTTTCCCGATCCAGCCGATGCACAGGATACAGCGTCAAGGCTCTTCCTTCCTCTGCGGCCTCCTCGGTCAAAACGGAAAGGACATCTCTCTCCCCACCGCCCTCGGCAGGCTGGGAGAGCATGCCGGACGGCTTGCAGACCGCGAGCACCGCGGCATCCTCATACAAAACAGTCATACTAGGAGACATCCTTTGCATTGGCATAGGTAAGTGCGCTATAGCCGTAAAGCAGAGCGGCCTCTGCGAGCGGAATGGCGGCACGCACCTCCTCGGCCTCTGTGATGCTGATATTGGCTACGTAGCTTTTTACACTGTAGCGGATCGTGGGACCGTAGCAATAGCCCCGATCCGAAACGGTACGCAGGCGCATATAGTAAGCACGCCCCACCCCCGCCACAGGGATACCCGGCAGAACAGCCGATCCGTTTTCCACAGGGCAATCGACCGCATCGGTAAAGGTTCCGGAAGCCGAGAACTGTATCACGGTATCCCGCTCACCTGCCGCCGCCTCCACATAGACACGGAAGGCAATGCGGCTCTCCAGCAAAAGGGAGATGCCGGTTACACGGCTTTCGGCAGGAGCACGCTCGTACGCGGTGCCGATCCGCAGATCGCTCTCGTACAAAAATCCACTTTTACTGCCGGCGGCCCGTTGTGCCTCCGATAGCCCCTCGTCCGCGAGCGCATCCGTGCGATATCCGAAATGACGCTGGGCGGCGGCACCGTAGGTGAGCATATCGGTAAGCACGGTATCGCGGCGGCTGTCTACACCGTACAGGCTTTTTGCATAATCACGGATCGAGAAGGCAAACGGCGATCCAAGCACCTCCTTGCCCCCCTCCACATAATACGGAACCGCATACACGGTGTCCGTCATTTCCTTGGCGGCAAGGCCTGTGTAGGTGTAGCGGTTGATATTGTTGACGCTTTGCGTCATCGGCAGACGGACAGCATCCTTCATATCCGTGCCGTTCGGTGCGTTTCGCAAAAGATACATACCGCCAAAGTCCTCGCCCGGCATCACAACGGAAGACACCATGTAAAAATGCACGTCAAGCGACTCTGTCAGCGTCATGGCCGCACCGGCAACCGCCACTACGTCATTGACCGACTGATAAGAAACGGCAGGCACAAGGCCGAGCGGCTTTGGTTCTGTATCCGTAGCATTCGGATCGGCAGACAAAACAAAGGCCAGCTGATCGCCGCCCTGCAGGGTTACGGAATAGGTCTTGGCCGCGATCTCGTCCGCTGTCCCCCACAGGGTGGGCACGATTGGCTCCCCGTTGCGGTAAACGGTGTAGCCGTAGCGGATATTCTCGGACACGATCTTCGTATCACAGCGGAGCACTGCCTCGCCGCCGTAACGCGCCGTATAAGTCACAGCCAGATCGTACTGCGCGCTTGGGGCCAGTGCGGCCATGGTTTTCCCGTAGCGGCGCACGCGGACATACCCGTCCGCAGGATCATCCGAAACATGCAGTGCTTCCTCCCGCACCTCGGTCTGCAGAGGGAGAAAATCCGTCGTTCCCGCTTTGGCATATACGTAAGAGAACCGTCCGCGGAAGGCCTTCAGAGATTCCGCACCCGACGGCATTACGCTGAAATCGGGATAGTAATCGGCAAGCGAGACCGAGATCTCATGCGGTGTCGGCATGGAGGGTGCCATCGACTTATAATACACACGCGGGCTGTACGTGCTCCTGCTCGAAACGGCGGCGTTGCCGCGCTTGAGGACGAAGGATACCGTGTCCCCCGTCACGACCTCACAGGAAAAATCCTCCAGCATACGGCTGAGGGATATATGGTCGGTGTCTTGGGTGATGAGATACCAGTCCGCAAGACGGCCCGCCTTGCCGATGGCAGCTCCCTCTGTGGGAAAGACCATCTTTTCATTGCAAAAAACGGCAAAGGCATCGCCCGGCTCCAGCGCGGCACTGTCAAGGGCAAAGCCCACCGTACCTGCGTAGGGCGTTTTGTATCCGATGCCGGTAGCGTGTCCATCCGAAAAATGCGGAGAGACCAGCCCGCTCTTGGAGCCGACGGCTCCTGCCGGCGATTGCCACTGATCGACGGTATTCTTCATCAGCCAGGATTTGTCCGAGGAATTGACGTAGGTAAAGGAATGAAAGCCTGCGTCATCGAGATAGCCTGCGCTCCAGCCGCCGTGATAGGTAATGCTCCGATCGGTGGCGGAAAAGCTCCAGAAATGATCGGCAAGCGCAGACGAGGGCAGACCGTTTACCTGCAAGGAGGGCTCCCGCTCATCATAATGAACCGAGAGCGAAATACCCGGCGATGCCGCCACGGGCAGGACGGGCAGCATGCACACGACCAAAAGCGCCGCAAGGAAGCGACGCGCGGACGTGATGACCGTATGCTTTTTCATGGAATCGGGTGTTCTTTTCATGGGCTCCCCCATTTTTATCTTCAATTTATTGAAGCCTCTTTTTTCTATTGTACCACCACAAAGAAAAAAAGTCAATACAGAACCGCAAGACAAAAAAGAGGCATATACGGGAGGGCGCGCGCATAGAATGGAAGCACAAGAACAGAAAAAGGGGGCGTTTTGCCATGTTTGTATATTCCTTTCGCGCGGGAACGGTGAAATTTTTGGGAGTTTTGGCCATTGCCGTGGCAACGCTTGTGAGCCTGCTTTTGTTTGTTCCCCAATATGGGGCGGCGGCGGAAACAGGCGACATGAAGGACGGCATCCGTTATGACGGCATCCGTACGGGCGATGACCGCATTTCCTTTATTGCCGAGTTTGGGTATGAGGTGGATCCCGAGCCGATCGACAGCGCAAGCTTCACGATCCCCGAGGAGCTTGACCGCGTTCTTGCCTCCTACAACGAGCTGCAAAAGGCAGAGGGGCTGGATCTGACGCGCTACGCGAAAAAAAGTGTCACGCGCTACACCTATACCGTGAAAAACTACGAGGGCTATGACGGAACGGTCTACATCAACCTGATCCTGTTCCGCGACCGTGTGATCGCGGCCGACATCTGCTCGGCCGATCCCGAGGGCTTTGTCTATGCGCTCACACCGCGCGCGGCGGAGTCATGACCACCAGCCGTACCGGTAGCTTGTTCAGCCCTATAAGGGCATGTTACTGGCGGGGCTGAAAGCCCACCGAAACATTTGACACTTGCAAAATCGCCCCGCCGCCACAGATGTGGCTACTATTTTAGCCTCCCTTGTGTAAAGGGAGGTGGCACGGCTTGCCGTGACGGAGGGATTGTAAAATTACTCTCAAACAACCCCTCAGTCACCTTCGGTGACAGCTCTCGCTGTGGCTCAGTCACGCTCGCGTTCTGTCACCACACCGTGGTGTCATTCTTTGCGCTCGCATCGCTGCGCGCCCCTTACACAGGGGAGCCTTCCGCTGCGGCGGGATTGCTCACCCCTAAAGCTCTTTTGAATTGAATGGGGTTCACTTCACCGCGGCAGGATTTTCGTTTTGCAAAAAGCAAGGGACTGCCCGAACGGGCAGTCCCTTGGCACAGGACGCGGTATGTTTCGTTTAGTTGTTGCAGCAGCAGCAGAATACAAGGATGAGTGCCAGGATGATCACCCAGCAGCTGCAATCATCAAAGATGTGGCAAAGGCAGTTGTTGTTATTCATAAATCGTTCCTCCTTAAAAATGGGGGGACAGGCCCGCAGGGAGGAAAACCTCTGCGCGGCGAAGATGATACGGCCGTGGGGTATATCCGAGAGAGCCGCCCCCTACATTAGTATGGTATGACGGAGTGCCGTTTTGGTGCATACCACCGCGCTCCCTCGCTGAAAGACAAAAAGAGGAGAGCCTTGGGGTACCTGCAATAAAGCAGGTACCCCAACGAAATTTGCCCTTGCGGGCAAGTGAAATCGCTTCGCGATGAAATATTTGCTTCGCAAATGTGAAATGTTCGCTTCGCGAACGTGGGCAAATTTCATTTCACATAGAACGAAGTGAGATATTTCACAATATGCGATAGCATATTATTTCATGTTTTGCTATTGCAAAACATTTCACTTATGTGCTACCGCCCGACAGCATACTTGAAAGGTGTAACACACTATACCTTGCAGGGCAAGGCGTGTGAAAAGGAGTACAGACAAAAATGTCCGTACTCCTTTTGTTTTTGTATCAAGTAAACCTGCTTTATGGAAAGAACCCCTTTTTCTCCTCTTTTTAACTCCGCGTGATTATTTAATCTCCTGCTCCAAATTTTCAAATAGCGGACATGCAAAAAAATCCACAATGCTGATCTCAAGACCGTCACAGATCTTTTTCACCGTAGCGACAGTCGGGCATTGCTTTTCCCGCGAAACAATATTATTCAAGGTTGATTGTGTAATACCGCAGACGGTTGCCAGCTTATTTAGTGTCATGCCATATTGCTTGCAAAGCTCCAAAATACGTAGCTTGACTGCTTCTCCAATTCCCACAGGTGGCCTCCTTACTAAAGCTTATATCTTACTTTAACCCAAAATGGTTGAAATAATTACCTCAAAAGGGTTGACATTTGTAAAAACGTCTGCTATACTATGAAAGTAACTCAATTGGGTTAACTTTACAAGGAGGTTCTGTTATGAACGACTATCAGGAAAACACACCCGTAAAACCCAGCGGAAAGGGCTTTGCCGTTGCCGGACTTGTTTTAAGCATTATCGGTCTTGTGCTCGGTTTTCTTTCCGGCCTTTTTTCCCTGATTGCGCTTCCCGTATCCGTTGTTGGTCTTGTCCTTGCCGTTATGGGGCGTAAAAGGCTTGCGGCCGCAAACGCGCCGAAGGGCATCGCAACCGCCGCTCTTGTCCTTGGCATCATTGCCGTTGTGATTTCCGGCATTGCGTTCTTTACCTGTGGACTTTGTATCCTCTGCGCCGCAGGTGCTGCCGGCAGTCTTGGTTCCGCATTTGGCGCATAAAAGCAAAGGCGGGTGCCGTTACAAGGCCCCGCCACCTTCTTATCGGACAGGAGATCTTCATGAATATTTCTCTTTTTGGTAATGAGCTTCCCCTTTACGGCCTTCTTTTTTACCTTGGTATTCTTTTGGCCTCATTAGCCGGAATCGGTGTCTGCAAGGCAAAAAAGCTCCCGATCAGCGAGCTTGTTTATTCTGCCGTTTACACAATGATCGGCGCTTTTTTGGGAGCAAAGCTTTTATTTATATTCACGGCTCTTCCGCAAATTATTGCCTATCAGATTCCCTTTATCAACATCATCAAGGGCGGCTTTGTCTTTTATGGCGGCCTGTTTGGCGGCCTTCTTGGCCTCTTCATTTACACACGGCAATTTAAGCTCCCGCTTCTCCCTTACACAGATGTGTACACCGTTATTCTTCCGCTCGGCCATGCGGTGGGGCGCATCGGTTGCTTTTTTGCAGGCTGTTGCTATGGCATCCCCTTTGCTCATGGGCATATATATACCGAAACGGTGGGCACCACCCCCCTTGGGATTCCTCTGCTCCCCATTCAATTGATAGAAAGCGGCCTTCTGCTTCTCCTTTTTGCTGTACAGCTGATTCTGCTCCTTCGCAAAACGGAAAAAAACGGCTTGCTTACGCATGTGTATCTGTTTTCCTATCCTATTTTACGGTTCATTTTGGAGTTTTTCAGAGGAGATGCCGAGCGCGGCGTTCTTCTCCTCTCCACCTCGCAGTGGATCAGCCTTTTATTACTGGCGGTTGCTATCCTTTGGCTTGTTTCAAATGATAAAAAAGCAAAAACACAGAAAAGCACGAGATAAAAATCTCGTGCTTTTCTTGTTTTCCGTTTTTGTAAGATCAGTTCGCCGCGTCCACGATGGCCGTGAACTTCTCGGTGACGAGGGATGCGCCACCGATCAGGCCGCCGTCTACGTGCGGCTTTGCCAAAAGGTCGGCCGCGTTCTTCTCGTTCATCGAGCCGCCGTACTGGATGGTCAGCTCCTCGGCTGCTTCCCTCGAATACAACTTCTCAACCACCGCGCGGATGATGCCGCAGGCCTCGTCTGCCTGCTCGGGCGTGGCGGTCAGGCCTGTGCCGATCGCCCACACGGGCTCATACGCGATGATGATATTCTTAAGGTCCTCCTCGGGAATGCCTGCCAGATCCAGCTTGGTCTGCATAGACACGATCTCCTCGGTGATGCCTGCCTGACGGGCTTCGAGCAGCTCGCCAAGGCAGAGAATGACCTTCAGTCCTGCGGCAAGCGCGGCCTTGGTGCGGAGGTTGACCGTTTCATCGGTTTCCGCAAAATACTGGCGGCGCTCGCTGTGGCCGACGATCACGTACTCGGCACCTGCCTCGAGCAGCATATCGGCCGCTACCTCACCCGTATAGGCACCCGATGCCTTGAAATGCACATTCTCCGCGCCGATCTTGATATTCGTGCCGCGGGCGGCCTCGGCCGCTACGGCAATGTCCACAAACGGAACGCACAGAACGATGTCACACTTATCCTTGCCGGCCACCATGGGTGCAAGCTCGGTGATGAATTTGCGGGCGGCGGAGGGGGTCATGTTCATCTTCCAGTTGCCCGCGATGACGGTTCTTCTCATGGGTGCTTCCTCCTTATTTGTCCTGCAGGCAAGCAATGCCGGGCAGAACGAGCCCCTCAAGGAACTCAAGCGATGCGCCGCCACCCGTGGAGATGTGGGTGATGCGATCGGCAAAGCCAAGCTGCTCACAGGCTGCGGCAGAGTCACCGCCACCGACGATGGTGATCGCCTCGGAGGCGGCCAGTGCCTCGGCTACGGCGATGGTACCCTTGGCGAGCACGGGATTCTCAAACACGCCCATCGGGCCGTTCCATACCACCGTCTTGGCGGCGCGGACGGCATCTGCATACAGCGTGCGGGTCTTCTCACCGATGTCAAGGCCCATCATATCGGCAGGGATCTCGTTGGCGGCAACCGTCTTAACGGCGATCTCGGCATCGATCGGGTTCGGGAATGCGGAGGCGATAACCGTATCCACGGGCAGGAGGAGCTGTACGCCCTTCTCCTCGGCCTTCTTCATCATGTCCTTGCAGTAATCGAGCTTCTCGCTGTCAAAGAGCGAGGTACCGATGGAGTAGCCCTTTGCGGCGAGGAAGGTGTAGGCCATGCCGCCGCCGATGATGAGGGTATCTACCTTGGTCAGAAGATTGTTGATCACGTTGAGCTTATCCGATACCTTGGCACCGCCGAGGATCGCCACGAAGGGACGGGCGGGATTCTCCAGTGCCTTACCCATGATGGAGATCTCCTTCTGGATGAGGTAGCCGCAGTATGCGGGAAGATAATCGGCAACGCCTGCGGTGGTAGCGTGCGCGCGGTGCGCCGTGCCGAAGGCATCGTTGACGTAGATATCGGCAAGGTCGGAAAGCTCCTTGGCAAAGGAGGGATCGTTCTTCTCCTCGCGTGCGTCAAAGCGTACGTTCTCAAGGAGAACGGCCTCACCGTCGTTGAGTGCGGCGATCTTGGCCTTGGCATCCTCGCCCGTGATATCGGTAGCAAAGGCAACCTTGCCGGCACCCAAAAACTCGTTCAGCTTATCGGCAACCGGACGGAGAGAAAGCTTCTTTGCATCGCCTGCGGCCTTCTTCAGAAGCTCCTCCTTGGCGGCGGCCTGCTCCTCTCTGGGGAGAGCCTCTACCTTTTTCTTTTCCTTCTTGGTCAGCCCGTAGCCTGCGGTCAGCACGTTGTGCGGCTTACCCAGGTGGGAGCAAAGGATGACACGTGCACCGCCATCCAGCAGATACTGCACGGTGGGGAGCGCACCGACGATGCGCTTTTCACTGGTGATCACGCCATCCTTGAGCGGCACGTTGAAGTCGCAGCGCACAAGCACGCGCTTGCCCTTCAGCGCAGGAATGTCCTCAATCGTCTTTTTGTTGTACATGGACATAGCAAAATACCTCTTCTGTTTTATTATTTTTCATCGTCTTATAATATACCATATTTTTCCCCCACAGTCAAGCACCGCACAAAATTTTTCTTCTCCTTGCTCGCTTTTTGGGTTTTTTTCGGATTTTCGGGCGCACACGGCGGGCGGGTTTTTAATAATTTGTTCACAAACGAACTTTTGCAATTTGCTATAATGAGGGGAGTATAGACAAACGGAGGGTGTGGCATGGACAAGACAGCCTTTTTTGAGGAGCTTCTTTCTGTCTTTCGGGAAAACGGCATGGACGACCTGCTTGCCGAGGACGGGGAGAGAAAGGCCGACCGCTTTTATGAGCTAACACAGCATCTCCTTGCGGAAAACGCCCGTTATAATCTGACGGCCATCACCGAGCCGCATGATATGATCCTGCGCCATTACGCCGACAGCGCGGCCTCGGCACGCTATTTACCGATGGGCGCAACCCTCTTGGACGTGGGCTGCGGAGCGGGCTTTCCCTCCCTGCCGCTTGCCATTCTGCGCCCCGACCTCACCGTGACGGCGCTGGATGCCACGGCCAAGCGCGTGGAGTTCGTCCGCGCGGCGGCCGAGCGGCTTTCGCTTTCCAATATACGCACCGTTTGCGCGCGTGCCGAGGAATATGCCCGCGGCGAGGGGCGCGGGGCCTGTGCAAGTCGGATCGT
>JAZOOW010000057.1:0-5052 GCA_045655145.1 Eubacteriales bacterium
TTCCGGCAGATGCCATTTCAAATTCTTTTTTACATTGCGGACACCGATACAGGATCCCGTGGAGCCCCTCCGCAGGAGCATCCGAGCGATAGCGTACGCCCGTCATCGCGGCGGCATCATCATGATCAATGGCGGCCTGCATCTGCGCCTCAATTTCCTCGAGCGACATGCCCTGCATCTCCTTACCCGAAAGAAGCCTTTCTCCCTTGACACAGATCCTGCCGCGCCGCGGCTTGCTTGCCCATTTGGGGAAGGTCAGCGAAGCACCGTTTGCCGTAACGGTATATACATCAAGCCCCAGCTTTTTGGCAAGCTGCGCCGTTCCCGCCGTGATAAAGCCTGTACGGGCATTGCAGGTAAGCCTGCCCTCGGGAAACAGAACGATCACATTTCCCTCCTTGGCGGCACGCATCATATTCAAGACCGCGGGCGGATCTGCACAGAACATTTTCTTTGTGATCACGCGCGCAAGACGCATAAGAGGCCGCAGAGAGGGATTGGCCATAAAATGCTCGCTCACCACAAAGGTCGGTCGATGCGGAAAGAGTGCCATCGCGATCAGCCAATGATCCTTGGTGGAGGTATGGGGAGCCAGCACAAGAGCCCCCTTCCCCTCTTTGATCTCACAGAGAGGCCCCTTTTCGATCCGCACTCCGTATCGCAGGCGATAAAGGGGGCGCAAGAACAGATAAAGGAGCGTATACAGGATCGGATTCATGCGGCCGATCCGTTTCTTTTTCTTTTTTGAAGCTGTTTTGGTCGCCAACACAAGCACCACCTTTCCGAGATACGTATACGCAAGCCGGGTTATATGTGAGCGGCAACAACGATCTCCACATCGGAAAGGCCACACAGCTCAACGATCGTATCGGGCGGCATCTCGTCGGTAACCAGCATGTCAAAGTCCTTGAGGTTTGCATAAGCGTATGTACGGAAGCGGCTGAACTTGGTGTGATCGACCAAGAGAATATTCTTCTTGGCACGCCGCAGCATGGAGGCCTTGATCTCTCCGTGCTCGATGGTGCTCTCGGTCAAGGATCCATCCGGCGATATACCGCCGCAGGAGCACAGAAAGACATCTGCACGGAAATCCTCCAGCTGATGGAGTGTCAGAACACCGCAGACCGAGCCGGACAGATAGTGCACACCGCCGCCCGGCAGAATGATCTCCACATCCTTCTGACGCGAAAACAGGAGTGCCGTTTCGATACCCGTTGTGATCAGCGTTTTCCCTGCTGCATCCCATACCGTGGCAATGCTGCGTACGGTAGAGCTGGAATCCAGAAAAAATGTGCGGTCATGTATCAGGTGCGGCAAAAGTGCCTGTGCGATCGCACGCTTTTCTGCGGCGTTCTCTTCCTTGCGCACAAAGAAGGACGGCTCTCCCGCATCCCGCTCAAGAAGAACCGCACCGCCGTGACTGCGCCGCAAGAGTCCGTTGATCTCCATCTCTGTCAGGTCACGGCGGATCGTCGCCTCACTGACATACAGAAGCTGTGCAAGTGCATGTACGGTTGCAGTCTTCTCCTTTCTCAGGATCTGCAAAATCGAATTTTGTCTTTCCTCGGTAAGCATACTATATACCTCTGTCTTATGTCGTGTTTGTTTTTAATCATTTTTGTTCGTATTCTACCACATTTATGTTCAAATGTCAAGTTTGTACAACCTATAGACAAAAATTTTTCATGTTATAATAAAATGTATGGATTTCGTATTAGAAGGTGCGGGGTGCGCGCAGTTTTCGGCCGGAAAACATTTCGGATAGAGAAGGAAAAAATACGTAGCCATATGCGGATATTGCAAGAATTTTTAACGCAGGATAGGCTGAATAGTTACTTCCTATTTTACAGGAGCTGCACAAATAAGCCGTTTATTTGCAAAAACGTGCACAAATTTGTATTGACAACCGCTCCGTTTTGTGTTAAAATAAACACAAAACGGAGCGGTTTTTTCAAAAAAACAATCAAACAAGGAGATTCCACATGAAACGCATTCTTTCCCTACTTCTCGTATTGGCCTTTCTCCTGCCAACCTTGGTAGGATGCCCCTCTCCCGATAACGGCGGAGGCACAACGACGACCACAACAACGACGCAGTCTCAAAACCCGCCTCCTCCCGAAGCGGTTGCGCTCAACTTCTCTGCAGACTTCACCATTCACGGCGAGGGAGCCGCCCTGTTTGAGGATGCTTTGGAATATACCAAGGTCGAGCCTGCCGACTCAACTGATGCCGCCAAGAAGATCTATGTCGGCGAAGCAGATGCCGATATCGTGGCGGCCGCCAAGGCGAAGCTTGCACAGCGTGAAAACAACTACGCTGACTTTGTTATCTGCTCGAACGACTCCGAGCTGGCCATCTACGGCGGCTCCGCATATGCCACGGATGAAGCCATCAAGTATTTGGTCAACAGTCTGGTCAACAAAAAGAAGATCGCATTCTACGCAAATCATACATATTATTATGAGGCACCCATCTCCACCGCTACCATCGGTGGCGTTGCGCTGACCAAGTTTGCCGTCGTCTATGATGAGGTAGAAAAGTCGGTAGCCGAGTCCTTTGCGTTGGATCTGAGCATTCTTACTGGTTATGAGGTCGTCGCCACCACGCGCTCGCGCCTCGACAACCAGATCGTCCTTTCGGCAGGCGGCACCATTACCGCATCGTCCGTTGCGGACAAGGCACACATGACCTATGCCGATGGCAAGCTGACGGTATCCGCAGACAACCGCAACACGCTTTCCTATGCCGCCTCTTACCTCTTGGGACAGCTCCGCGACAATGCGACGATTCCTGCCGACACGGACAGCGATATCAACCTTGCGACCGAGACTTATAAGGCCAGCGATACGGCTCTTTTCAAGTATTGCGGCTACTGGTCAGCTACAGATGCGGAGAATCCCGACCTGATGATTTCCTATTGGAACACCGCGTATGTGGAGATCGCCTTCAGCGGCAACGTGATCACCGTGCATTTTGACACCCCCACAACCTTTGAGTCCCGCATCGACAAGGGTGATTACATCAAGCAGACCAATGTGACCAGCATGACCTTCTTTGCAGAGGGTAGCGGCACACATGTGCTCCGCATCTACAACGCCACCAGCACTGTCCACATGCGCTTTGCCGGTGTTTCTGCACAGGAGGATGTATCGGTCACCCGTGCACCGAATAAAAAGCATTATATGCAGATCATCGGTGCTTCTTCGATCGATACGCCCTACGGCTTTGCCCGCAAGATGGCAGAGCTGCTTGATTATGATTACTGCATGACAGCACGCGCAGGCATTTCCGTACAGACCGACCCCAGCTGGTGGAACTACGACAGTGCCGCTTACGGATACGTGCTGGGAGAAAATCTTGGTATGCAGGATGCCTTCTGGAAGATGGGTATACCGGATCACTTTGCAGGCACACTCTTCTCTACCCCCGATTCAAAAATACTGACCATGCTTAACTATGCGGTGCGTGCAACCAGCTCCGACCCTCGTTGCAACGGTTATACCAACACGGCCGCTTATATAAATTATCGCAACTCTCTCTCCGACACTGACCTCGCCAAGCTGGATGCCATGATAGCAGCCTTCAAGAGCGGCGACGAACCCCAGGAGATGAAGGATCTGAAGGCGGACATGGCAACCTTCCTTGAAATGTGGAATAGCGGCAAGTTGGATGCCGACTACGACAGTCTTTCTTACACGCCGGACATCTTCTATATCATGCTGGGCACGAATGACGGTGTCAGCAAAACAACCAAGGATACCTTCGTCAAGGCTTATCTGGATTTTGCGGAATTGCTTCTCGCACTCTACGGCAACGATACGAGCATCTGCGTGATGAACGCAATCAACGTATATGACAAGGGAACAGATAAGACTCGTTTTCCCGCGCTGGATGAAGTGGCAAAAAAGCTGAACGGAAAATTCCCCGGTCGCGCACAGTCCATCTCCTACGAGCAGGTCCTTCAGATCGTTGAGCCGATGAACTTCCCCGACGGTACTCATCCGGATGAAGCGAGCCACACGATTTTGGCCGAACAGCTTGCCCTCATCCTTGACGGATACTACAATTAAATAAAAAGGGGCAAATTTGCCCCTTTTTTATTTTAGAGTTGACAAAGAGATAAAAAAAGGGTATAATAATGATGCACAGGCCGCATAGCCTGCATCCTATGGGGATGCAATGGTTTCGACAGGGACTTTGCGGCATGATAAGCGTGGCGGGCCGGCTAAACCGTTCTCATGGCCAACCTTAAATGTAAACGACAATAATCGTGTTGCAATGGCTGCCTAACCCCCTGCCCCGATAAGGGGTAGCCGGTTGGCAGTGCCGCGGCCCATGTGCCGCCCGTTCCCCTCGGGAGTACCGCGCCCCGAGGCTGAGCGTCAAATCAGCGGTGAACTTGCATCGGTCTTTCGCCCTTGAGCCGATCAAGCAAAAAAGGGCTACCAACGAAGGAAGCCTGCCCCTCGGCGTCCTTTGAAGGGAAATTCAAATGAGTGGCTGCCCACGGAGAAGATCATGTCAAAGGGTTTTTGGACACGGGTTCGACTCCCGTCATCTCCACCATATGAAAAACACCACTATATATAGTGGTGTTTTTTGCTTTTTTATTCAAAATATTGTGTGTGGTCACAAAATGGTCACAAAGCAAGAAAAAAGCATCACGCCGCACGGCTATCCGAACCATCAAAGTCCTTGCGTACAGCGGAGATAAAATGGCTGTGCGTTTGATCGAGCTCTTCGTCTGTTGCAAGCACGCTCGCATATTCCGGCAAGCCGTCAAGGCCGTAGGAAGCACGCAAGGCTCGGCGGGTAAACAGACCCTTGTGACAGTTTGTAGCAAAACGATTTGAATAGATCTTTTTCTTGGCCAAATAATACTTATGCTGCGTCTTTTCGCCCTCTTGCTTGCCGCTCTCGGTCTCCAGGATCTCTTCATAATACCCGAACCTGTTGCAAGTGCGCTCGTGGCGGGCAAAGAAGAAAGCACAGATCTGTCGGTAAAGATAAACGGGCAGACACATATCCTTCCGCGTCGCATCATACTCAAAC
>JAZOOW010000058.1:0-13523 GCA_045655145.1 Eubacteriales bacterium
GTAATGCGGTCGCCAAACCATTTACTATTATACTTGGAGGTTTAATTGTTTTCAATCTCTCTGCTTGTAGCTCGTCTTTTTATTGTTGCTGAAGCCGTTTCCCGCCCCCGGTAGAACCGGGGGTTGTCTTGTTGACACAAAACAAAAAAGCCTTGAAAAATCAAGGCTTTTCGTGGCTATATCTGAATTGTAGGGGCTGGTTCGCCCTTCCGCCTCAATGGTCGCCGCGCGGCACTCGCCGGCTCGTTTCTTCGGCTCCCTTTCGGCGTTACTCGCCCCATGCAAACAGTTATTAACTGTTTGCATGGGGCTCCCCCACTCCCTCCTCCGGAGGTCGTGAAGGACAGACCTCATTTCCGCAACCAACGCAAAAAGGCACCCAAAAGGGTGCCTTTGCATTGGTTGCGGGGGTGGGATTTGAACCTCACGACCTCCGGGTTATGAGCCCGACGAGCTACCAGGCTGCTCTACCCCGCGATATAAATGGTGCCGGAAACCGGGATCGAACCGGCACGAGATTGCTCTCACGGGATTTTAAGTCCCGGGCGTCTGCCAATTCCGCCATTCCGGCATAACCGTATACGCCCTCCGTTTTTCTCGGTTGCCGATACAGTATAGCACAGATTTTCGCCTTTGTCAAGTCTTTTTTTCCATCTTTCCTTTTTTTCGTACCCTTTTTTTCGACATTTCCCACACACGCCGCCCTCCCCTGTTTTCCTGTTTTTCTCTCTTTTTTTGTTTTTGAGGGCATCCGTGTGTCGTGAAACCGCTCTTTTTCCTGCACGCCGCCCCCGTCACCGCCACCCCGAAAAGACGATTTTTTCTCCCTTCTCCCATCTTTCTCTGTTTTTGTGTTTTTCTTCACAATTTCTCTTGCAATTTTTAGGAAAACACGCTATAATAATATATATGATTTTATCTTCTGAAATGCGCTGCGCATGACGGGAAGGGAGGACCTTATGCAACGGCCTTTTCGCTTTATTTGCCTGCTGTTGTCCCTTGTTCTTTGCACATCTCCGCTTTGCGGATGTGCGATTCTCTTTCCCGATGCCTATACGACCACCACAAGCCCCTCTCCGAACACCCCCACAGGCAATCCGCAGAGCGGATACGACCTTGTCCTCCGCTACGACGACCGCGTTCCGATTGACGGCACCTTTGTCCGCATAGACATTAAGGACACCAAGGATTCCGCGCTCCTGCGTGCTGACGATAAAGAGAAAAACTCCTTCACCCTCCGCGCCGTGGGTGTCGGAAGTGCCGATCTCTACGTGAAACGCAACGGTGAGGAGGTCTGCCTCCGCGTGCTGGTAGAGCCGGCTCCTCTCAACATCCTTCTGATGCTGGGCGAAGAAGCCGCATGTGGCACTGCCTCGACCGAGATTCCCTCCCCCCGCAGTGCAAACGGGTTGATCTATTACACCTGCTCCGGCGGGATACCGCTCAGCTCCTTGCCAAGCGGGCAATATCAATCGGCCGAGTCTTTTGTTCCCAGCCGCCTGACCGATAACAAAAAAAGCCTCGCAGGCACCGATCTGCCCATTCCCACCGACGAGCTGACGACCTCCGGTAAAGGCCGCTATGCCGGACTTTGCGCCCCCATTGCCTACCAACTGGTAGAGGCCACGGGTGAGCGCGTGTGGATGATCAATCTGGCGCAGGCCAATGCCTCGATCGACAAGTATCAGCTTCATGAGGAGGATCCCAAAAAATCCCCCGCTCTTTTCCGCAACGCGCTCGCACTGTGGGAGGCGGCGGCCGGCGTCCTTGAAAATGAGCTTTCCGCTAACCACTACACGGTTTCCCGCTTTGGCTTCATCTTCTGCCAGGGAGAGAGCGATGTCACCATGAGCGACGATGCTTATTACGCGGCGTTCTCCTCTATGAAGAAGGTGCTGGATGCGTATTTTACCTTTGAAACCGAAAACGGCACCCGCCGCCTTGATTTCGGCGGTCTGATCCTGCCGCGCAATGTGGGAGCCGATCTCTCCCCCCTCGCGACCGAGAGTGGTGTGCGTGCGGCACAGCGCCGCATTGCCGATGAAAAAACCGGCCCTCTTGCCAATGTATATCTCCTCTCGGATGCCGTGGATGCATGGGACACCGACGGGGAGGTTGCCGCCTATTTTGCCCGCTACGATTTCCGCAATTTCTTTCTCTATTACGGCTATGAGCCGCCAAAAACCGCGGCCGAGCTGTTCGCGGGCAGAAGCTATACCGCCATTGCCTGCAACGAGCTGGGGTATGACGCAGTCAAAACCCTGCTTTCCATTGGAAAGTAGCACGGCGGATCAACCGAAGAAAGCGAGAGCACCATGGAACTTTTACAGCTCAAATATCTCTGTACCGCGGCGCGGCTTGAAAATTTCTCGCGCGCGGCAAAGCATCACAGTATCCCGCAGTCTGCGATCTCAAAGACCATCGCACAGCTGGAGCGCGAGCTTGGCGTGCAGCTGTTTATCCGCAACGGCAACCGTGTTTCTTTGAGTGACAGCGGCAAAAAGTTTTGCCGCGAGGTGCAGACCGCACTCAACATCTTAAACGACGCGGCCACCCATGTCCGTGCCGACGGCAGCACCTTACACGGAGAGATCCGCTTGCTGGTTGAGGAGCATACAAGCGAGGTCTTTTTGGCCGTCACAGAATTTCAAAGAGAATATCCCAATGTAAGCTTCTCGCTCCTAACACAGGTGAAAGGTGGCGGCGTTTTTGACTATGATCTGCACATCTGTGCCACAGGCCGTGTGGGCGATCACCTCGGCATGCACCCCTTACGGGACAGCGAGGTTCTGCTCCTCTGCGCATCCACACACGCCCTCACAAAATGGAACCGTGTGCCACCGACCGCGCTTGCGGGAGAAAAGCAGGTGATCCTCTCCCGTGATTCTTCTGCTTACACGGCGATCTCCAACTACCTCGCACGCGCGGGGGTTTCCCTGCCGATCGCTATGGAGTGCGGCGATCCGCGTACCCTTTGTAATTTTGTGGGTGCAGGCGTAGGCATCGCCTTTGCCGCCGGCATTTCCGAGAGAGATGCCGCAGACGCCGGCGTACAGCTTCTGCGCATGCAGGACACTGCCGTCCGTTACCCCACCGCGCTCTCCTACCGCAGAACGCTCTCCCCTGCCGCACAGGCGTTTTCCGAATCCTTGCTTGTACGCCTTGGCAAAAAATAAGGGCGACAGCACAAAACAACGACAAACGGAGGAACGGCAAACATGAACAATCCGGCACATTACGAATGCTTTTTGACCGTTGCCTCCTGCCAAAGCATCTCCGAGGCGGCCAAGAAGCTCTACGTCACACAGCCTGCTGTCAGTGCGGAGATATCACAGCTTGAGCGCGCCTTGCGCGTGCGCCTCTTTTTCCGCACCAACCGCGGCGTTTCCCTCACCCCCGAGGGGCAGGTGCTTTACGACTATATCCGCAAGGCCTTTTCCTTTATTGAGGCCGGCGAGGACAAGCTCCGCGAGCTCAGCGGCCTGCGGAGCGGCACGCTGCGCATCGGGGCCTCGGATATGACGCTCCGCTTTTTCCTTCTTGACTATATCGCGGACTTCCGCAGGTGCTACCCCGACGTGCATCTCTGCGTGACGAACGCACCCACACCCAAGACGCTGGATGCGCTCCGCAACGGACAGATCGACTTTGGCGTGATCAGTGAGCCGCTTTCCCCCTCTGAATGTGAGGACATGGAGCTGATCCCCGTGCGGCGGATCCGAGATATTTTTATTGCCGCGCCCCACTTTGATATTGCCCACCGCCTGTCTGTCAAAAAATCCGATCTTTCGGAATACCCTCTGATCATGCTGGAGCGCAACACCTCCACGCGCCGCTATGTGGCAGACTGGTTTGGCCCTGATTTTCCAAGCCCCGCCATCGAGCTGGCCACCAGCGATCTCCTTTTAGAGTTTGCCGTGCGCGGCATCGGCATTTCCTCCATCGTGGAGGATTTTGCGCTGGATGCCATCCACCGCGGCCAGGTCATCCGCCTGCCGATGGAGGAGGAGATCCCCCCGCGCCGCTTCTTTGTTGCCTATTTGCGGCGCATGCCGATGTCTGCGGCCGCACGCCGCATGATGGATCGCCTGGAGGAGGTGCGTCTTGCCGATGCATGATACCGCCCTCTTTTCCCGTCTGCTTTCGCTCCTGCGCGAGCAGGATGCCACCCTTGCCGCCGCAGAATCCTGCACGGGCGGCTGGTTTTCAAAATCCGTCGTTGACATGCCGGGTGCCAGCACCTGCTTTCTTGGCGGTGTAGTTTCTTATACAAATGATGTGAAAATGCGTCTTTTGGGGGTTCCCGCCGAGATGCTTGCCGCACACACGGCCGTTTCCTCTCCCGTGGCCTGTGCCATGGCCGAGGGAATTGTGCGGCTGACAGGTGCCACTGTAGGCATCTCCGTCACCGGCCTTGCAGGACCCGACGGCGGCACGGAGGATATCCCCGTTGGCCGCGTATATATCGGCATCTGCCGCCATGGGCAGAGCCACGCCGTCAGCCTTTCTCTTACGGGCGACCGTACAGAGATCCGCCGCACGGCTGTCACACACATGGCCCATACACTTGTCAAAATATTATCCACAGAGGAGAATAAAATATGAAGACGTTTAGAAAAATCGGTGTTTTGACCTCGGGCGGCGATGCCCCCGGCATGAACGCGGCTGTCCGCGCCGTCACCCGTGCGGCTCTGGCTAACGGTGTTGAGGTCGTTGGCGTTTTTGAAGGCTATCAGGGCCTGATCGACGGCAATCTCCGCCCCTTTGGTCTGCGTGATGTATCCAACATCATCAACCACGGCGGCACCTTCCTTTACTCCGCACGTTGCCCCGAATTCAAGACCGAAGAAGGCATGCAAAAGGCTGTTGAAACCTGCCGTAAGCAGGGCATTGACGGCATTATCGCCATCGGCGGCGACGGCACCTTCCGCGGTGCGACCGATCTGACCGCTCGCGGCATTCCCTGCATCGGCATTCCTGCCACCATTGACAACGACATCACCGCGACCGACAACACCATTGGCTTTGATACGGCCATGAACACGGCCATCACCATGATCGACTGCCTGCGTGACACCTGTGAGTCCCATGCACGCTGCAATGTCATCGAGGTCATGGGCCGCGATGCCGGCGATATTGCCCTGCAATCTGCCATTGCAACGGGTGCAACGGCTGCCATCGTATCCGAGGTTCCCCATGATGTAGATGCGCTGATCGCCAAGATCAAAAAATCCCGTGAGATCGGCAAGCGCAACTTCATTGTGGTGATCTCTGAGGGCATGGGCTCTACCTTCGGCGAGGAGCTGACCGCCCGCATTGAAGCAGAAACCGGCGTTGAGTCCCGTTTTGCCCGTTTTGCACACGTCATCCGCGGCGGCATTCCCACACTGCGCGACCGCGTACTCGCTACCCGTATGGGCGAATTTGCCGTAGATGAGCTGTTTAACGGCCGCTCGAACGAGGTCATCTGCGAGATCAACAACGAGATCTGTGCCGTTGACATCAACTATGCGCTCATCCTTGACCGCATGTATAAAAACAAGCTGAAGGAGGGCGATCTTGACCGCTTCTCCAAGGAGCAGATCACCGAGATGCAGAAGTCCTGTGCCGCACGCCTTGCGGGCATTGAGGCTCTCTCCCGCACTATTGACCGCTTGAGCCTGTAAGTCACACGATTCCGTCTTTTTGATCCCTCACAAAGGAGCGACGATATGCACAAGGATTTTGACAGCATTTTGCTCTCTGCGGAGCAGATCGCGGCACGCATCAGCGAGCTGGCACGCGAGCTTGACCGCGATTACGCAGACAAGAACCCTCTCTTTGTCTGTATTTTGAAGGGAAGCATGTTCTTCTTCTCGGATCTTTTGAAGGCACTCACCATTCCCGCCGAGATCGATTTTATGTCGGTGTCCAGCTACGGTGCCGGAGACAAGAGCTCGGGCAAGATCAACATGAAAAAGGATCTTGCCGAGCCCATCGAGGGACGCCACGTGGTGATCGTGGAGGACATTGTAGACAGTGGCAACACACTGGCACATCTGCGCGATCTGCTTAATGCGCGAAGCCCTGCCTCTCTCCGCATCTGCACCCTGCTTGACAAGCCGGATCGACGTGTGTCTGATGTGATGGTGAATTATTGCGGCTTTGTGATCCCCGATGAATTCATTGTGGGATACGGCCTTGATTATGCAGAGCGTTACCGCCTTGAAAAGGATATCTGCGTGCTCAAGCGCTCGGTCTACGAAAAATAAAAAACAGCCTTGGTGCCTGCTGTACAGCAGGCACCAAGGCTGTTTTTATCGGCGCACCAGATTGCGCACGGCGTTATCAAGGAGCGGCATGTGGCGGTTTACATAATACCGTATTTGGCCCATGTCATTGAAATTGCCGGCCTCATCCATGGGGTTGGGTAGGCTCCATTTTTTTCTGTCCTCCTGATAAGCGGAGGTCGGAACGCTGTCAAAGAACCCTTGGAAGGTGGCTATGATATTCTCATTGGACATAACGCTTTCCCGCAGCTGCCAATACCGTGCGACAAACTCATCGTAGAAGCAATAGGCCACACGGGAATGAAGGAAATTATCGTTGATCCCGCGGTTGATGGTAATCGTGCGCGGCAGGTAGGCATCCAGCGTTGCATTGGGGCGGAAGGACAGCCCGTCCCAGTACAGACCCAAGGAGGCGTCCGCATCGTAGTAATTGGGGATCCAGCGCTTTCCGTCATAGGTGACAAAAATGACGTTCTTGTGCGCATTGTCCGTCCCATGCACCACGGTATACATCCAGATATAGTCAATCACCGCCTCTACATCCATATACTCATGCGCGCGGGCGCGGAAGGTTGCCACGTCTGTCGTATTGATCACAAACGATATAAAGTCGTTGAAGGATTTGTTTACCCAGGCAATATCCTCGCCCGTGGAGCAATACTCCAGATCCCAGTCAACCGTATTCGCAAGATCGGTGGTCTGCTGGAAGCGGTTGGATACGCTGTGCATCTGCGCGGTAATGATGGCGGAATAGGGATGTGTTTGCTCGTCCATGCCAAACATCCACTTATCCTTTGCAATATTCATGGTATAAAGCCCGTGATATCGCCCGTTGTGGTACACACGGACGGGAAATCCATCGATAACCCCATTGTTGGGCGCATTCAACAGATCGGCGTTCGGAGTGGCACGCGTTTCCACCATTTGGGAGAAAAGACGGCAACACACAATGTTGCGTGCGTGAGAGCGGTCGATGTAATTCGCCTTGAGGGTGTATTTCCACTGATCTCCCCACGCGCCGTAGCCAAGGTCAACCTTGTTCTTCTGCTGGAGCGTGTCATCGGTATAAAAACGGAGGTTGTAATTCTTTTTGGGAAAGCCTGCCGAGGTCAGGCCCTGAATACGCGCCTGCGCCGTGGTCTTGAAGGCGGTGGTCGACGAGCGATAGGAAATGCTGATAATGGTGGGGTTCTCCTTATCGGGGGGGAGATTCCCCTCCAGATACACAACGGGGATCGGGATCGTCATGGGTATCTCGGTGCGCTTGACATCCCCGCAATGGATACAGTAGGAGGTGCTGATGCCCAGCGTGCTGTCACTCGGATCACGCACGGTATAGGGGGCCGTGTATGTATGATCGGTATAGGTGACGGTATCGGTATAGCTGTCACCGCACAGACGGCAGGTGTGCAGGGTATAGCCGTGTGCTCCGCAGGAGGGTGCCACAACGGTATCCTCGTAAATGTGCAAAAACAAATGCATCTGCGTGAAAAAGAAAACCAGAAGAAAAAGGAGTCCCGCCGCCAAAACGATCAGGACGGGCAGGTAAGCAGACAGGGGGCGTTGCCAGAAACGGCCAAAGCGGGAATTGCCCTTTTCCATATTGCGTGCCTCCTTCTTTTTTTATCCTTTTTTATTATTGTAACACACTCTTGTGCTTTCGTCAAGGACTTTTATAAGAGTATCACCGAGCGGAAAGCCGTGCGGCAAGATCGGCAGCGATCCGTGCGGACGCATGCCCGTCGCCGAAGGGGTTTTCCGCACCGACCATTTTCTCGTAAAGCTCACCGTCGGTCAAAAGGGCGGCGATGCTCTCAAAAACCGCGTGGGGATCGGTGCCGACCAGCCGCAACGCCCCCGTAGATACTCCCTCGCTCCGCTCGGTGCAATCACGCAAGACGAGCGTTGGGCGGTGCAGATAGGCCGCTTCCTCCTGGATGCCACCGCTATCTGTCATCACGAGGTGCGCCCGCGCCAGTAGATTGTGAAAGGCAATAGGCTCCAGCGCGGCGCGCACCGCTATACGCGGATGGCTCCCGAGGATCCTCTGCGCAGGGGCGGCTATGGCGGCATTTGGATGGTGCGGAAACAGGAGAAACACATCGGAAAAGGCGTCCACCGCGCGGCGCACGGCATGCAGGATGCGTGCAAGCGGCTCCCCCTGCGTTTCACGCCGATGAAGTGTGAGCAGCAAAAGCCGCCGCCCCCCGCACCGCCGCAAAAGAGGATGGGAAAAATCCTGCTTCACCGTCATGCGGAGGGCATCAAGCCCCGTATTCCCCGTCACGGCCACACGCGCCGCCGCATGCCCCTCAAGAAGCAGACGTGCACCTGCGGCCTCGGTCGGTGCATACAGGATATCCGAAAGCGTATCGATCTGGCGGCGGCAAAATTCCTCGGGATACGGGGCACGAAGATTTTCCGTACGGAGGCCTGCCTCAACGTGTGCCACAGGGATCCCCGACAAAAAGGCGGCCACCGCCGCCGCATATGCCGACAGGGTATCCCCATGCACAAGAAGAATACGGGGCCGTATTTCCGCAAGCTCACGGGACAGCAGCGTGATCAGCCTGCCTGCTTGCCGTGCAAGGCCGCCCTCTCTTTTCCGATACGGCAGGCGGCGGTCAGGCGTGATCCCCAAAGCACAAAGGGCGCGGTCAAGGAGTGCGCCGTGCTGACCGCTTGTCAAGAGATACGGAAAAAGCCCCTCCTCTCGGAGGGCGGACATCAGCGGTGCCATTTTGATGGCCTCGGGACGGGTGCCGATCACAAGAAGAACAGGCCCCTCCCCTACCGGTTGCATATTTTCTTGATCCGTCATGCGATCATCTCCCTTCTTCCCTGCCATCCTATGACACATCCTCGGTTTTTAGACGTCGCCTGCACACAGGGAATTGACAGGACGGCAAAAAAGAGGTATAATGAAAAAAAGAGTCCGAGAAAGGAGGCCGCTATGTCCGATATCTGTATTCTCTCGCGGGATGCCCGCTTTGCCCAGCTTCTTCTCCTCACAGCGGAGGAGTGCGGCCACCGCGCGACCGTCACGGCGGACGAGCACGCCCTGCCGCAGGCGGCCTTCTTTCTCATTGATGCCGACGATTTTGCGGTGCGCCCTGCCCACGGTCGCGTGATCCTGTACGGACGCACGGTCAAGGAGCGTCCCTTTTACAGCGAGGATAACGGACGTGTTCTGCTGTGGCACCGTCCCTTCTCCCTTGCGCATCTGACGGCCGTTCTGCAAAATCTCCCCATCGCGCGCGGGCTTATCCTCCTCCCCGACAAAACGGGAGCGGAGCTTGACGGTCGCTTTATCCCGCTGACACCGAAGGAATATGCCCTCCTTGCCTGCCTCTACACACGGCGCGGAACACCCGTCCCGCGCGCGGTGATCCTGCGAGAGGTTTGGGGAGACGACGGCGGGGACGATCTTTTGCAGGTGTATCTGCACTATCTGCGCAAAAAACTGGAGGGTGACGGACGGCGGCTTCTTTTCTCGGTCAGAGGCGAGGGCTACGTTCTGCGGGAGGAGGAAGCATGATCCGTATCATCACAGGCGATTTCGGAAGCGGAAAGACCACCGCCATCACCGAAAGCATCCGACGCGATCTCGAAAACGGGCAGAAAGCCTGCCTGCTGGTTCCCGAGCAGGAAACCGTAACTGCCGAGATGCGCATGGCGCATATCCTGCCCCCCTCCGCCACGCTTTCCTTTGAGGTAAGCAACTTTACACGGCTGGCTAACACGGTTTTCCGCCGCGTTGGCGGACTTTCCTACCGCTATGCGGGCAAGAGCACCCGTGCGCTTTGCATGTGGCGCACGATGGGCGAGCTTCTTCCCCTTTTACATGAAAAGGAGGGGGACGTGGAGATCGGGCGCGTCCGCAGGATGACGGCCGCCATGAGCGAGCTTTCTGCCCTTTCGATCACGCCGTCCGCACTCATGAGCACGGCCAAAAAGCTCCCAAGCGACAGCCGCTTGCGCGAGAAGCTTGAGGATCTTTCCCTCCTGTTTACGACCTACCGCGCGCTCCTACATGAACGCTTTGACGATGCGACCGAGGATCTTGACCGCCTTTCCCTGATCCTGCGCGAGAAAAAGCCGCTCTGCGACACGGTTTTTTACGTGGACGGCTTTATCAGCTTTACCGAGCAGGAATACAGCGTGCTGGCCGCGCTGGCCGCGGCGTGTGAATTGACGGTCACCCTCACGCTCCCTGCCGATCGCGAGGAGGATCTCTGCTTTGCCGAAACGCATCACACGCTTTTGCGCCTTACGCGCATGGCAGAGAAGGAGTCCGTCGCGCTCACACGCACCGACCTCGGAGAAAACAAGCGCACAGCCTCCCCCTTCCTCAAAACGGTCGAAAAACAGCTCTTTTCGGGCAATATGACGGGGGACGTGTGTTGCGAGATGCCAAACCCCGAGGATCCGCTGCGCGCACCGCTCCGTATTTTCCGCGCCGCCGATCCCTTTGGCGAGGCCGAATGGATCGCCGCCGATATTGCACGGCGCGTAGCCGAGGAGGGGGCGCATTACCGCGATTTTGCCATCATTGCGCGCCGCGCCGAGTCCTACGCGGGTGTTCTTGACGTGGTGATGGAGGCATCGGATATTCCCTGCTTTATGGCAAAGAGCACCGATCTTTCCGCCTTCCGCGCCATCAAAATGATCTATACCGCCTACGCGGTCTGCACGGGGGGCTGGCGACGGGGGGACGTGATCTCCTTCCTCAAATGCGGCATGTGTGACGTGAGCGAGGAGGATACCGATATTTTTGAGCTGTACGTCACCGCCTGGCGACTGGACGGCCGCCGCTTTACCGATGACATCGCTTGGAACATGAACCCCGACGGCTACAAGGCCGCCATGACGCCTCATGCCGCGGAGATCGTTACGCGTGCCAACGCCGTGCGTGAGATCCTGCGCGCCAGACTTTTGCCGCTTGCCGCACAGTGCCGCCGCCAAAGCGTGCCCGACCATTGCCGTGCGCTTTTTGGCTTCTTGGATGCCCTTGCTATCGAGAGAAAGCTGGAAAAGGAGGCGGCCGAGGCCGCCCGTGACGGGCGCACCGCCGAGGCGCAGGAGCTTTCCCGTCTGTTCCGTGTAATTTGCGACACGCTGGATCTCCTTGCCGAGGCCATTCCCGACGGAGAGGTATCCCCCGAGAGCTTTCTTGATCTTCTGCGCTTATCCTTTGGTGAGGTACAGCTTGCCCGTATCCCTACCGCGACCGACGAGGTGACGGTCGGCTCTGCCGATCTTTTGCGTATCCATGAGCCGAAGCATGTCTATCTGATCGGTGTGCAGGACGGCGTTTTCCCTGCTGCTGTCAATGAAGCAAGTGTGTTTACCGAAAACGACCGCGCCGTGCTGTCGGAGCTTGGCCTTTCGCTCGCGCCCGATCTGGTTTTGCGGGCGGCGCGGGAGCTGTTTTGTCTTGGGCGTGCCTTTTCCATCTCCTCCGAGAGCGTCACGCTCCTCTATGCGGAGGCCACCCTTGGGGGCAGCACACAGCACCCCTCCGACATTATCAAGCGTCTGACCGAGGGGGAGGGTGCGCCCCTTTCCGTGGTCGACGTGCGCGATCTGCCACCCCTGATGCACCTGTGGCGCCGCCACAGTGCCGTCAATAGGCTGGGGCTTCTCCACGGCTCTCCCGAGGGGGCAGCGTTGGCCGACTGCCTTGCCGAGGACCCTGTACTGGGGGCCACCGTTGACCGTCTGCACCGTCCGCTGGTGGATGCCGACTGCCGTCTTTCAAGAGAAACGACCGATGCACTCTATCCGCACAGGATCACGCTCTCCCAGTCCAAGATCGACCGCTATGTGAAATGCCCCTTCTCTTACGTTTGCACGCACGCTCTGCGCCTGAAGGCAGACCGCGTGATCTCGTTTGACTATGCCGATATCGGCACGCTTGTGCATGCCATCATTGAACGCTTTTTTGAAAAATGGGGGCAGGACATCAAAACGGTGGGAGCCTATTCCGAAAAGGAACGGCATGCCGAGATCGATCACGTGATCGAGGAGGAGCTTTGTGCCATCTTCTTCGATGAGGAGCTGAAAACGCCGCGCCTTTTACACCTCATCCGCACGCTGACGCGCGAGGCCTATCTGCTCCTTGACGAGCTGGTGCGCGAGCTTTGCCAGGGGGCATTTGTTCCGCGCTTTTTTGAAATGAGCATGACCGCCGCGGGCGAGGACGCTCCCGGCACGCGCGTCATCACACTGGAGGATGGCACCGCCGTGACACTGGCAGGCTATATTGACCGCGTAGATATCTTCCGCGACGAGGACGGCACCGTCTATCTCCGTGTGATCGACTATAAGACGGGAAATGAGCGCTTCTCCCCCGACAATGTTGCGCGCGGCCTGAATATACAGCTGCTTTTGTATCTTGTATCTCTCTGGAAAAGTGAAAATCCGCGCTTCCGTGAGGCACTTGATGCGCGTGAGCTGAAGCCTGCCGCCATGCTGTATGTGGGGGCACGCACGGCGGATAAGCTTTTTGACAGCCCACAGGACGGGGAGAGCGTGCAAAAGGCCGCCCTTTCGGGCGTTTACCGCCGCGGTCTGTGCCTTGACGAGCCCCGTGTGCTGGCGGCTATGGACAGCACGGGAAGCGGCCGCTATCTGCCCGTGCGCTTCAACAAGGACGGCTCCCTGCGTGCGGGTGATGAAAAATACCTGCTCACGCTGGAGGGCATCGGAGATCTGGCAGACCAAATGGATGCTGCCATCCGCCGTATCGGCGAGGGAATGAAAAGCGGAAACGCCAAGGCCTCTCCGCTTGTGGAAAAAAACAGAAACCCGTGTAAGTACTGTGACATGAAGGCGGTGTGCCGTTCTTCGACGATGTAAAAGCGCCTAAAGCGGCACCCGTGTGTCGCGAAATCTCACATTGCAAAGTGCCCCTCGCACAGCGAGGGGCACTTTATCCTTGGGTTTTGTTCCGTGACGGAAAATTTTATTTCCCTCCCCTTTTCGCGCTTTTTCGCAGGGGGGACATGCTATCATGAGAAAAAAGGAGGGATGGACATGGCTTTTTTGTTTGCACAGAAGGAACGGGAGCAGGCGGAAGGCGCGCGTGGCATACGCGATATCTCCGAGCTTCGGCGATCATCGGACGACAGCGCGGACGGGATGCTGCATGAAAAGACGGGAGAGGCGGCGAGCCTTCCCTCTGCCGCCGCAAAGGGTGACGAGGCCTCAACGAATGAGCGCGTGATCCTGGTAGACGTGCGGCATATTCAC
>JAZOOW010000059.1:0-24145 GCA_045655145.1 Eubacteriales bacterium
CAGAAACCCAGCAGGATTTTTACCGCTTTGTGGCAACCCACTCGCGCAAGGGACAGCTTCACACGCCGATCGCGCTCCTGCACGGTCGCTATGACGGCAGAACGGCCTTCTCCGATGAGCTGTGGGGCTTCCTGCCCTGCACCCAGGCGGACAAGAGCTGGGAGCTTTTGCACCTCTATTTCCCGCTTGACGAGATCTTCTCCCACCTGCACATCCACAACTGCCCGACCGACAAACCGCTTGGCTACCATTCGGGCACGCCCTATGGACAGATCGACGTGCTTCCCATTGAGGACGGTGCCTCGGTGTACGGCGATTACCGCCTGCTTGCCTTTGCGGGCTACAACTGTGCCGAAAAGCAGGATCTTCTCCCGCTTCTTGACTACGTTCGCGCAGGCGGCCGTCTGCTTCTCTCCTGGGCGCATTTGACGAGCACCACGAATTACGATGACGTAGCCGCGGGCAGACTTGCCTTTGATGCCGCTACGCTCGGCCTTTCCGAGGAGCTTACATTTGCTGAGGGCACGGTGGGAGGCCATGCCGTTCCCGTCTGCACGAATGCCCCCACGCCAACCGAGGTGCTTTCCCGCACGGACGATGGTGCCCCCCTCCTTTGCCGCTACCGCATCGGAAAGGGCGATATTCTCCTCTATAATGTAAGGGCATATCCCGCACACCCCGCCATTTCCGTGGCGTACACCGCCACCCTGCGCGAGTTGACCGAGGAGGTCGTGCGCGACGAGCCGATCTTTGCCGTCTGTGACACCGACGTGTCCTTCTCCACCTTCAAAAGCGGGGATGAAACACACCTTTACTTCCTTGCGGTCGACTGGTACCGCTCCCCCGACTTCGACCGCACGGCCACCCTCCGTCTGCCCGATGCCACCTACACGGTGCGCGTTCCCTTTGGCGTTCTTGTCAAGTGTGTGACCGACGGAAGGACCGCTGTATGGTGCCATTCCGAGAACGGAGAGGTTCTCTCCCTTACGGACGGCATTACGGTACAAGGTACAGGCACAGCCACCTTTACCGTGGCAAGCGGCGGTATTATGCGTGAGCTGACCGTTTCCTTTGACGACCACCCCATCAAAACCCTGTAAAACAAGCAAACAAACCTCCTCTCGCAGAGCGAGAGGAGGTTTGTTTTTTATTCAGGCATTTCGGTCAAGAGGTCGCGCTCACGGACAAGGCCGCTCTCACGGATACGGAAGGGCGTTGCCGGAAAGCCCTCTTGGTTATAGAAATTCACATCGGGGCAGGACACAAAGGCAAAGCGTACCTCAAAGGGCTTTTTGACACCATCGGCAAATACGCGGAGCGTGTCGCCCTCGATCACGGCGGTGGCAGGCAGGAAGCTCTTGCCGTCCTCCGATATCTCAAAGCCGCGGAGGGGACCGCCGTCCTTGGCGACAAGGCCGCTGCCCACAAAATCAAAGTCGATGCGTGCCGATGCGCCCTCTGCCTTCATGCCGTTCGGGATCGGGCCGGTATACACATCGCCGATACCGTAGATCGCACCGGCTACCACCTCACCAAGACGGCGGCCGACAATATTCTTGTTCGGCGGATGAATGTCATGCGTTCTGTCTGCCGTGTCGGTGATGACCGCCATCGGTGCTTCGCTTGGATGATCTAGGTAGAGATTAAGAAGCTCCTCACGGATGCAGCACCAGCCGTATTCCCCGTCATACCCTGCCACATACGGGGCAAGCTGAACCGTTCCGAGGAACAGATCGGGATTGCGAAAGCGTTCGCGCCAATCATTCAGCATGCCATACAGGCGTTCTCCGTAGAAGGGATAATCACGGACATCGAGGCTGTTTGACTCTCCCTGATACCAGATGATACCGCGGATCTGGTAATCAACTAGCGGATGCACCATCTGATGGAATGGCCCGCAGGGGCGATACCAGAGCTCTCCCTCGGTCACACGGGGACGGAAGCGGGATAGAATGCGCTTTCCGTACGGTGTATTTTCATCATAGTAGCTCTCGGGGAGCCACGCCTCCAGTCTTGTAGCACCTATCGCACCGTAAACGATGCCTACGGGAATACCGAGCACCTTTTCCATATGCAAAGCGAAGGCAAGTGCCACGGCACTGTGTGCCTTATAGTTTTTGATGTTGGGAGTATGCCATGAGCCCCGGAAGGTATCAAGGCGCGGCGTCTCTGCGGCACACGGGGACTGTGCATACCAACGGATCCGCGGATTTTTCTCGATGGCCGAAAGGTAGGTCTTCTGCTCGGCGGCGGGAAGGAGCGAAACGGCGACCTCCATATTGGACTGGCCGCCCGCCCAGTAAAGCTCTCCAAACCAGACATCATGATAAATGAAGGTCTGCTCACGGTAGGATACGGTGATCTCACTTCCTCGATCGTCTGCGGGATGCGGGACAAGCTCGGCAAGCCATTTGCCGCCCTCAATACGGGCGCTCTTTTCCTCGTTCGTGCCGTCTGCGTGACGGACGGCAATCGATACAAGGTCACCCTCGCGGCCGCCGTAGCCCCATACGCGGATTGGCTGATCGCGCTGGATCATCATGCCGTCGGCAAAGACGGTCGGCTGCCAGATCCTTTCTTTTTTTTCACAGCGGAGGGATTCGATCTCCTCGCCGTCGTTTTCAAAATCGGCATCAACCTCCTCAATGACGACCTGCATGCCTGCGGCGCGGCGCACCAGCACGCGGAGCGTATGTAAGTCGCACACGCGGCCGCCAAAGTCGGTAAGCTCCAGACAAAAGTGCGTGCCGCTTGCCAACTGACCGGGGGTATCATAGGCGTAGAAGAAGATGAATTCATCGGGGGCTTCGGTTTTGCTGTACCAAAATTCCAGATGCAAAAGCTTCCCCTGCGTGTTGTTGGTAGCCGTAATCAGCGAGAGGCTTTTCAGCGTGCGTCCACCGCGATAGGCAGACGTCAGGCAAAAATCCAAGGCCTCCTCATCCAGCCCCTCATGGGGCAGGGTGATCTTTTCTCCGGGCCGGTCAAAGCGCACGGCAGAGGTGGGCGCGATGCCGTGCGTGCAGGTGATCACGCCAAGCTCGGCACCTAACTGAAGGGTATCCGTGGTCGAAAGCGAAAGCGCACCGCCCGGCGTGGAAAACGGCTCTGCATGATAGTCGGAAAGTCCGAGGGGATTGCGCGGATCCTCTCCCCTTGCGCATACCCAAAGCTGTACTGTTGCGAGGAGCTCATCCCCCGCATAAGCACGGATGGCCGCACTACCGCATTTTTGGGCTGTCACACGGCCGCTGTCATCCACCAGGGCTACGGTCGGATCGGACACAACGAGATGCGGTGTGGCTCCTGTTTCGTTATACATGCCGAGCTGCTTTTCTTCACCGGGGGCTATGCAATACTCCGTTTCCGTGAAGGAAAAGGGCAGATATGTCAGCTCCAGCGTCCATACTACATCGTCATACCGATCCTCGGCACTCGTGTTTCTGCCTATAAAGCGCAAACGGTCGCCCTTCTTTACATGCACAAGGAAGGAGGGCATACAAGCGCGGCACTCATAGGTGATGGGGAAGAAATCATCGGGATATTCCCCCACCTGTGGCCAGAGAAGCTCCTCATTCTTCATCAAACGTAGGCTGCTTTGATTGGCGCAGAAGGAGAACATATCAATATCTCCGGCGGGCAGGACAGAAAGCAGACCGTCATGCGGCGCAACAAAGGTGCGGGAAACCCACTTTTTTCCAAGGCACATGCCCTGCTCCCACACGTAGCCGTAATCAAAATATTTTTTCTTATCGTAGTCATTGTCAACGCAATAGCGATCCACATCCAATGCGGTATACGGATGAAAATCCAAGGTTCCCGGCTCTGCATATTCCGGTATCCAGGGCGTTTCTCTCCCCCTTACCGCTTTGAGGTGATCCTCGCGAGAAGCATACCGCTCCATAAGCATTTCCTCTCTGTTTTTTGCAACGTGGCAAGGCTGTCAGTTTCCCTTTTATTATAACTGACAAGCACCGCAAATGCAACTACTTTTATGCTTTTTGAAGAAAGATATTCCCTTTTCTCTTGACAAATTGTCGTTTATATGATATCCTTTTTGTGCTATATCTCCCCTAAAAAAGGTGTACTATGAACCATGATCTTATGGGCGGCCAAGCCGACGGTCTTCCGCTTCTTGATGAAGCCGTTCTCCTTCAAAACGAGAGGTCGCTTTCCCGCACGCTTTTGCGTATCGGACTTTCCTTGACCGTATTTGCCCTTCTCCCCATTGTATTATCCCTTGGGCTTTCAAAGCTTGCCCTTGCCTTTTTCCCCGATCTCATCGGGAGCGAGCTGTACGTATACGGGCAACAGGTCCTTGTTCTGTATGTGATCACCATGCCGCTTTGCATGCTGATTATCGGCAAGCAAAAGGGGGCTCGTCTCTCCGCCCCCCCTGCATCCCCCGCAAGGGAAGCACGCCCTCTCGCAATGCTTGTCTTTTTCTGCATAGCGGAATTCTTTGCCATTTCCGGCAATATCATCGGCAACGTGCTGATGAGCATTGTCGGCGTTCTGCGCAACCAACCTCCCGAAAATGAGCTGACCGATCTTTTGCAAAGCTCCTCTCCGCTCACCGTTTTTTTGGTCGTTGTTCTGCTTGGGCCTGTGATGGAGGAGCTTCTCTTCCGCCATGTCATCACGCGGCGACTGCTCCCCTACGGTGAAAAAACCGCCGTCCTTCTTTCAGGCCTGTTCTTTGGCCTTGCACACGGGAATTTTTATCAACTCTTTTACAGTACGGCGATCGGCATGCTGTTTTCCTTTATTTATGTGCGTACGGGACGCCTGCTTTACCCGATCCTCTTTCACATCACCTTCAATTTTTTGGGTGGCTTCCTGCCAACTCTCCTCATAGGTATGCTCCCCACAGACCTCTCCGATCCTGCGGCTACCGAGTCTCTCTTGGTAGAGCCCTTTGCTTACATCCTCCCCCTCTTGCTTCTTTGTCTTTATTCTCTTTTTGTATATGGCGCGGCCATTGCGGGGCTGGTTCTCTTTTGTATATTCGTTCCAAGGCTCCGTTTTGCCTTGCCCACCCTTCCCGTTCGTCCGGGAAAGAGAGCCTTGCCGCTCTTGAACGTCGGCGTCCTTCTGTTTTTTGCCGTTTCCCTTTTGCTTCTTGTGCTATCACTTTTCACATAGGCCGGCCTATATGTCCCCCACAGCATATACTGTCATAACCTGACATGAAAGGAATCACATTATGCCCTCCAAGCAGCTTTCTGATCGCTTGCCCCTGATCGCCGCCGCGCTTGACCGTGCGGCGAGCAAAAACGAAAGTCCGCTCCGCCCCTCGTTCCGCAAGCGAATTTTACATTTTTTGGATCTTATCCGCGGAGCCATGTACCCGAAGATCTTTGGCGGCGAGGCCGGCGTAAACCGCACCGATCAATTGGCGTTGGCCGCCCGCGAGCTTGAATTTCTCCTTCTTGAAACTGTAGAGGACGCCGCCGAGCGAGAGCGCATTCTTCTTGCGTTTTTTGAAGGTCTCCCCTCTACGGTGGAAATTCTTGAAACCGACGTGCGCGCCGCCTACGAGGGAGACCCCGCGGCACGCTCCTACGAGGAGATCATGCTGACCTATCCCGCCTTTGAGGCCATCAGCATATTCCGTATCGCGCACATTCTCTATGCGCTTGGCGTACCGCTCATCCCCCGTATGATGACCGAATACGCCCACAAAAACACCGGTATTGACATTCACCCCGGTGCCACGATCGGCCCTTACTTCTTTATCGACCACGGCACGGGTGTTGTCATCGGTGAGACCTGCCGCATCGGCGAGCACGTCAAGCTCTATCAGGGCGTGACGCTGGGTGCCAAGAGCTTTGAGCTGGACGAGAACGGCAATCCCGTCAAGGGGATCAAGCGCCATCCCGACATCGGCAACCACGTTGTCATTTATGCCAATGCCACCATCCTTGGCGGAAACACCGTTGTCAGCGACAACTGCGTCATCGGCGGTAGCGTGTGGCTGACCCATTCCGTGCCCGAGGGAACCACCCTCTACTATCAAAAAGGGCAATAAACGAAAGAAGAGCCTACGCTGTGCGTAGGCTCTTCTTTCGTTTTATGAACGGTCGGTCAGCTTATAAAGACTCTTTTCAAAGCGAAGACCGTACCAGTGCTTGTCGATCACGGGAATGGTATCGGCAAGACAGCCTGCCACAAAATCAACGGCGCGCCGGGCGGCCTCCTCAAAGCTCTTACCCTGAGAGAGGAAGCCGATAAAGGAAGCGGCAAGTGTGTCGCCCGTTCCGTGAATGTATCCGTCGTAGTAAGGAGCCGCCACGGTGGTGCGCTTGCCGTTTTCATCACAGGTCACAACACCGATGGTCGTATCACCGAACATCACGCCTGTCAAGAGAACACGGCGTACACCG
Source organism: Eubacteriales bacterium (assembly GCA_045655145.1). Lineage (GTDB taxonomy): Bacteria > Bacillota > Clostridia > Oscillospirales > CAG-272 > UBA1740. The sequence goes on from JAZOOW010000059.1 coordinate 6,387, forward strand.
AGTGCCTGCAGACGCGGGAACAAGCGATCAAGAAATTCCTGATCGTAGCGCGGTGTATCGGGACAGGGCATGTCGGCAAGGAGGCAGGCCTCCGTAACGTTCGGGGTGATCACATCCGCACCTGCACACAAACGGCGCATCGTAGCTACGTATTCCATATCGTAGATCGAATACAGCTTGCCGTTATCTCCCAAAACGGGATCGATCACACGCACAGCCCCCTCCGCAAGGATAGCGGGCAGGCTTGCAAGCAGAAGATCGATCTGTGCACGCGAGCCGAAATAGCCTGTGCAAAGGTAGTCAAAGCGCAAAGAAAGTGCCTTGAAATGGGCAAGGATCTTCTCCATCTCCTCGGTCAGATCGAGAAAGGTGAAGTCGTGAAAGCCGCCCGTATGGGTAGAAAGCAGAGCGGTAGGAAGTGCTACCGTTTCAAGACCGGCCGCAGAGAGGACGGGGAGCATAACGGTGTTGGAGCATTGGCCGTAGCAGGAAATATCCTGCACCGACAAAATGGTTTTGGTGTTTTCTTCGTGCATCATCGTATATCTTCCTTTTTTGTATAGATTGTATCAGAACAGCTGTTGCTCGTTGATCCGTAAGCGGAACTGGAGTCCCAACACCTCTGCCGCCTTGCGGCACAGGATCATGCGGTCAAGAAATATCTCAAAATAATCCATGATCGGACTGATGGCCGTATCGATCCGCAGGGAAAGCGATATCTCTGTCTTCATCTCGTTGATGGTATATTCTGCGCTCGTGACTGAGTAATTGACGCGGTCGTGAATATCAAAGGTGGCAAAATCACGGTTGCGGACACGGCTGCGGCGCACATCCCCCTTATCGGCGAGAATGAGTGCGGCCGACACCGCATTGATGGGAACGCCCGTTCCCTCGTCATGGTTGCCGATGGCACTAACGATCAGGGCGATATCCTCGGGTTCCATGCTGCGATGCTCCAGCATACGAAAGACCATAATGGCACCGCTTTGCGAATGTCCCACGCGGTTGACAAGATTGCCGATATCGTGCAGGTATCCTGCAATGCGGGCAAGCTCTACCGTTTTCTCATTATGCCCGAGCTGTGTCAAGATCGAGGCGGCGGTTTCTGCTACGTGGGTCACATGAGCAAAGCTATGCTCGGTATACCCAAGAGCGGCAAGCGTTTCGTCTGCGTGACGGATATAAGTGGAAATCGCCTCGTCGCGGCGAAGCTCCTCGTAGCTGATCATGCTCCCTCTCCTTTTTCTTTTTCTGTGCTATATTCTACACCATATTTATGAATAAAACAAGTATTTTTTGTATTTTTTTACACGGGGCGGAGGTGCTTTGCAAGGTCGCGCAGCCCCCCATCCGAGAGCATCTCCCGCACAGCGTCAAGACCGCGGACAAGACGCCCGTCCTCTGTGTCCGTCTTTTGCTCATATGCCTTTTCAAGCTCGGAAAAGACCATGGCGCGGAGCGCGGAGAGAAGCTGATCCTCGATCCAGTAGGTGTAGCGCGTGCCGCCCCCCTCCTTTTCTGCACGGCGGAGGCGTAAATAAAGCGGAAGTCCATCCCCCGTATCATGCCAAAGATCGGCAAAGACCGTATCGTATTTGCCCGCCACCTGCTCCCGTTCTGCAAAGGCCAGCGCATCGTCATGAATGATGCGTATTTTGTCGCGGTGCGGGAACTGGGGTAGGAGCTCATCCTCGAAAAGAGAAATCACAGCGGCATCACGCTCTACTACGGTGACAGTCCGTACCTCCTCACGCGCGGAGGCCATGTAGGTATAATAGCCGAGCCCGAGGCCATAGGTCAAGACATTGCCGACGGCTTGCGTCAGCGGTGCGCGCATGGTTTCGATCTCATTGGGCTTGATGGCCATCCATTCTACGCCGTTTTGCTTGACGGCGGGAAAGGAAAACGATTCCCTGAAATAAGCGATTGAGGGGACCTCACAAAATGCGCCGAAATGCTGATATCCTCCACACACAAAGCCCTCATAGGGCCTATATTCCTCACGGCAGAGTGACCAGCCGTGTTTCTCCTTACAGGGAACCTTGATTGTCCGGAGATAAGGGTCTGCGGCATACACGGCGGGATCGGCGTTGCGGAGCGCGCGCGGAAGATACGCCCGCACAAGGCGCGCCTCGCGCCCGCCGCGCTCCTCATCAAGATCCAACGCCGCCGCGAGGATGGCAAGAAAGGCTTCCCTCTCGCTGACACCGCAGGAGGCGGTAAGCTCTTCTACGAGCTGTGGGGTCACAAGGCGCGGGCATTCATTCAGATACGCCGCAAGCAGGCGCAAAAGCTCCGCATTGGAGGTAAAGCTCTCTCTCCATGAGGAAAAAACCGACGCCTCCTCGACATTCAAAAAAAGCCACATACCCTTCCCTCCTTTCTGAAAAAAGCCGGGCTTTTGCCCGGCTTTTATGCATTACTTTTTCACGGGTCCCCGTGTTCCGTAATAGTGGCCGTAATAGTGGCCGTAATATCTCTTATAATATTTGCTGTATTCTCTCTTGCTGCGGTGCGGCACCATGTTGATAACGGCACCGAGGATGGGGCATCCGCTCTTTTGCAGCTGCTCGATACACTTCTTTGCAAAGCGGCCGCGTACACGGTCTGCGGCAAAGACCATCATGATCCCGTCACAGTTCTTGGCAACAACGGCGGCATCAATCACAGCACCGATCGGCGGCGTATCAATGAGCACATAGTCAAAGCTCTCACGCGCTACTTGCAAAAGTGTTGCAAAGCGGTCACCCTCCAAAAGCTCCACGGGGTTCGGGGGGTAGTGCCCTGCAAAGAGCATGCACAGATCGGGGAACTGCGTGTCCACGATCACGTCCCCAAGCTCTGCCTGCCCCGAAAGGTAATGGCTGAGGCCCTTTTCATAAGGCTCACAGGCGTAGCGCGTATGCATGTGGGATTTGCGCATATCCGCATCAATGACCAGAACGCGCTTGCCCATCTCGGCAAGGCAACTGGCAAGGGATACGACAAGCGTGGTCTTTCCCTCGTTGGGCATGCAGGAGGTGAGGGCGATCACGCGGTTGTTATCGCCACAGAAGGTGAAGTTGGTACGGAAGATCTTGTAGGCCTCCTTGACCTCGTAGCTGTTGGAGATCGGGGGATGGATCTCGATCTTGTTGCGACATACAAATTCTGCCATGATCAAGCATCCTCCTCTTCTGTTTTTTCCTTGTCAATGCCATCCGACGAGGCCGCATCCGCCAACTGACTGGGAATCGAAGCGAACACCGTCAAGCCCAAGGTCTTTTCGATGTTTTCAGCCGTCCTGAGCTTATCATCATACAGATAAATGACGATAACAACAGCCGCGGCAAGAACCACCCCGACGAAGGCCGCCAAAATGGCATTGCGTGCAGCACTGGGTGAAACAGGAGCATTTGGCAGGCTGGCATCTCCCCAGATGATGGCACGCTCGCCGCCCATCAGCTCCTCCATCATTTGCTTGGTTGCCGTTGCCACACCGTCGGCGATCTTTTTCGCCGTTGCGGGGTCGGCGTCCGTCACGGTAATATCCAAGACGCGGCTCTGCTCCTCAATGGCTACGTTGATGCGCGAGGCAAGCTCGCCATAGGTCATATCAAGCCCAAGATCGTCGATCGCACGCTCCAAAACAGGACGTTTTTTGATCAGCTTGGCATAGTCCTGTGCATAATAGGTCGCGATCGTAATATCGCCTGCACTTGACATATTATCGTGGTTAAAATAGATGGTAATGGTGGAGTTGTACACCGGCGTTACCATCAGCTTGGTATAACCGAAGGCCCCTGCCGCAAAAATGATTGCCGCCAGCAGGATCCAAAGAACTTTAGAAAGCAGTGCATGAAGGATCTCCCCAAGATCAACGCCTTCTTCCCTTTCAAGTGTGTTAACATTCGCCTCATCCATCACAAGAGTGCCCCTTTCTTTTCGGATATATATCGCATAGGATTTGCATAAAATATTTTTTGCGCATAGTCCCCTCCACACAGTTTGACCACCTTAGCATATGCCGTGGAAAGCATCGGAGGCCGACGATGCATATCATGCGCATCGGATGCTACGGCATGGATCATTTTTTCCCGTAGCAGGCGCCGTATAAAGCGGCGGATGCGGAAGCCTGTGTGTCCTGCAACAGAGGAGGCGTTGACCTGGATCAGCACCCGCATCTCATGCAGATCCCATACGAGATGCGGATAATGCACCAAAACGGAATAGCGCTCTGCATGGGCGAGGATGGGAGCATAACCTGCCATTTGCAAGGCGTGCAGGGAGGAATTGATCTTTTCATAGGGAACAGTGGGCGAGAACTCCACCAGCACGTAGCGTGTGCTGTTGAGGGACAGAACGCTCCCATTTTTCAAAAAATCAACAGAATCTGCCGTCACATACAGCTCCGCACCGAGATAGAGTGAAAGCGCGGGAAGCTCCTCTCTTGCTTTTTCACAAAGCATCTCAAAATGCGCACGCAGCTTCTCGGGCGGGGGCATATATTCCGTATCGTAATGAGGGGTGAGACATATGTCGCGCACGCCGTCTGCATAAGAGGCAGAAAGCATCTTTAAGGACATATCGAGATCCACAGCACCGTCATCCACGGAAAAGAGCGCATGGTTATGAATGTCCGCCATCTGCGGCATAGAGCATCTCCCCTTTTTATTTCTATTTATACACATATATTATAACTTATAATACATACGTTGTCAAGAGCAAAAAAGTTGAGGGGCGACTTTACTTTGCATCTCCGAGGAGAAAGGCGGAAAGCGACGGAATGTCTGCAAATATATGCTCTGCCCCTGCCAAAGTCAGCTCCCCCCGTGTTCCGTAGCCAAAAAGGACTCCGCAGGCCGTCATGCCGCAGGCGTGGGCGGCCTCTACGTCGTAGCGACGGTCGCCGACCATGATCGCCTCCTTCGGATCGGTGATCCCCTCTGCCACCATGGCACGAAGCAGCACCTCTCTTTTATCACCGCGCTCATCGTCAAGAGGGATACCGCAAACAGAGGTGAAAAAGTCGTCAATGCCGAAATGCAGGAGAATTTTCTTGGCAAACACCTCGGGCTTACCGGTAGCCAAGGCCACGCGTATCCCCCTTTGACGGAGGGAAGCAAGAAGCGTGCGAACGCCGTCAAAAAGGCGGTTTTCAAAAATGCCCTTGCCTGAAAAGTAGGTACGGAACTCGGAAACGGCGCGCACGGCATCGGCCTCGCCCATGCCTGCAATACGGGAAAAGGCCTCAAAAAGAGGAGGACCGATAAAATCCGTCATCTGTGTATCGGGCGGCAGGGACCATTCCATTTCGGAAAGGGCATGCCGCACCGAATTCAAAATACCCTCTGCCGGATCGGTCAAGGTTCCGTCAAGGTCAAAAAAGACGGTCTTAAAGTGCAAAATGCCACGCCCCTTTCTCAAAAAAATTGCAAAAAACACCTACCCGTGTGTCGTGAAACATCTATTTCGCGAGCAAAACCGACAAATGCTCCTTCATCTCGGCTTCGGTTTTGGCGGTGTAGATCGCGGCGCGTGCCGCGGCCGCACGGGGAAATCCGCGGAGGAAGGAGGCCATCTGCTTACGGGATTCCAGCACGCCGCTTTCTTCTCCCTTCTCCGCAATGCGCAGAGAAAGCTGACGGAGAGCGGCGGCGTAGCATTCCTCGCCAGACGGCTCTCTGAAATTTTCTCCCGTAAGCGCGGCGGCAATGCGTGCAAAAAGAAAGGGCTCCCCCACCGCGCCACGGCCCACGGCAATGCCGTCACATCCTGTTTCGGAAAGAAGGCGGCGGGCAGAGGCGACATCCGTGACATCCCCGTTTCCGATCACGGGAATAGATACCGCCGCCTTGACTAACGCAATGGCGGCAAGATCGACCTCTCCGCTGTACATCTGGGTTCTCGTGCGCCCATGCACACAGATAGCGACAGCACCGCCAGCCTCGGCGGCACGGGCAACCTCAGGCGCGTTTTTATGCTCTCTATCCCAGCCCGTGCGGATCTTGACCGTCACGGGGAGCGGCGTGGCGGCGGCTACCGCCGCGACCAATTTCTCCACAAGCGCGGGCTCACGCATCAGGGCACTTCCCTCTCCGTTATTCACGATCTTGGGCATAGGACAGCCCATATTGATATCAAAGGCGACAGGAAGCGTCCCCCATGCGGTGCATTGCTCATAAAGCCGTGCGGCTGCCTGTGCCATATACTGCGGCTCTCTCCCGAAAAGCTGGATCGCAGTCGGGCCGTCCGACGGATAAATGCGGGCAAGAAGCTGTGTCTTGCGATCCCCGTAGCAGACCGCCTTGGCAGAAACCATTTCACTTACGCTGTATTCCGCGCCGCATTCGTAGCATACCGTGCGCATGGCATGATCGGTAAAGCCCGCAAGCGGCGAGAGCAGCAGCCCGTGGGGCAGTACCGCGCTTCCGATCTGTAGCATGGCGATCTCCTTTCTTCACGGCTCTCACGGCCGAAAACCTCTTGATATGGAGAAAACCGGGCAAAAATTGCTCGGTTTTCTCATGTATGACCGCTTGCGCGGCGTTTGATCTTACTCAGCCTTGGGGGCGGCATCTCTCATGGAGAGATTGGATCTGCCCTTCTCGTCAATACCGAGGAATTTTACGCGGACACGGTCGCCAACGGCCACAACGTCCTCCACCTTCTCGGTACGCTGCTGCTGCAGCTTGGAGATGTGGACAAGTCCCTCCTTGCCGGGAGCGTATTCCACAAAAGCACCGATCGGGATGATGCGGGTAACGGTGGCATCGTAGGTCACACCTACCTCAGGCTCAAATACGATGCCCTCGATGATCTTCTGTGCGGCAAGCGCGCTGTCACGGTTGACGGCAGCGATAAAGATAGAGCCGTCATCCTCGATGTCGATCTTGGCACCCGTATCGGCGGTGATCTTCTGAATGACCTTACCGCCCGAGCCGATGACCTCACGGATCTTATCGGGGTTGATCTTCATGCTGATCATCTTGGGTGCGAAGGGAGATACATCCTCGCGGGGCTGCGGGATGGCCTTAAGAATGATCTCGTCGATGATATAATCGCGTCCCTTGTGGGTGGTTTCAAGTGCGTTCTTGATGATCTCGGGGGTCAGACCGTCGATCTTCAGGTCCATCTGAATGGCCGTGATACCCTTGTGCGTACCGGCTACCTTGAAGTCCATATCGCCGTAGAAGTCTTCAAGCCCCTGAATGTCGATCATGGTATCGAAGGAGCCGTCCTCGGCGGTGATCAGACCGCAGGAGATACCGGCAACGGGAGCCTTGATCGGAACACCTGCATCCATCAGAGCGAGCGTAGAGCCGCAAACCGATGCCTGCGGGGTAGAGCCGTTGGAGCTGAGGATCTCGGATACAAGACGGATCGCGTAGGGGAACTCCTCCACAGAGGGGAGCACAGGGAGAAGCGAACGCTCAGCAAGTGCGCCGTGGCCGATCTCACGTCTGCCGGGAGAACGGAGGGACTTTGCCTCACCGGTGGAATAGCCGGGCATGTTGTAATGGTGCATGTAGCGCTTGCTGTCCTCGTTGTCAAGCCCCTCAAGACGCTGGGAATCGCTGAGCGGTGCGAGGGTTGCAATGGTCAGAGCCTGTGTCTGTCCACGGCTGAAAAGACCTGTACCGTGGGTACGGGGCAGGATGCCGACCTCGGCAGACAGCGGACGGATCTCGTCCATGCGGCGACCGTCAACACGCTTCTTGTCCTCAAGAAGCCAGCGGCGGACGATCTTCTTCTGGATCTTGTAGATCAGCTCGGGAAGCACGATCTCGATATCGGGGTACTTCTCTGCGAACTTGGCAACAATGTCATCCTGAATGGGCTGAAGCTTGGCATCACGGACGGTCTTGTCGTCGGTGTCAAGAGCCTCCATAACGGCACTCTCGCAGTACGCGAAGATCTCGTCAAACATGTCGTGATCCAGCTCACCCGAGGGATAGCTGAACTTGGGCTTGCCGACCTCGGCAACGATGGAATTGATGAAGGCGACCAGCTTCTTGATCTCCTCATGTGCCAGCATGATGGCGGCGAACATATCGTCATCTGCCACTTCCTTGGCACCTGCCTCGATCATGACGACCTTCTTCTCGCTGGCGGCAACGGTCAGCTCCAGCGTGCTGACGGCTCTCTCTGCCTCGGTGGGGTTGACGATGAACTTGCCGTCTACCATACCGATGAAGGCACCGCCGATCGGGCCGTTCCACGGAATATCCGAAATGGAAAGAGCAACCGAGGCACCGATCATAGCAGTGATCTCGGGCGAGCAGTCCTGATCCACCGACATAACGGTCAGCGTCAGGGCGATGTCATTGCGCAGATCCTTCGGGAAGAGGGGGCGTACGGGGCGGTCGATCACGCGGGAGGTCAGAACGGCCTTCTCGGTGGGCTTGCCCTCACGCTTGGTGAAGCCACCGGGGATCTTGCCCACGGCGTACATCTTCTCATCGTAATCTACCGACAGGGGCAGAAAATCGATGCCGTCACGCGGCTTGGCCGAGGCGGTAGCGCAGGCAAGGATCACGGTGTCACCGTAGCGGACAAGGCAGGAGCCGTTGGCAAGACCTGCAACCTTACCCGTTTCGATCACCAGCTCACGGCCGGCATAGGTGTAATGAAACGTCTTGTAATTTTCGAACATATCTGTTCCTCCTTTATAAGGGGCACGAGTTCCAGCATTTAATGACCGACGGAAGCCAAGGCTTGCATCGGTTATGAACTGCTAGACGCTCGTCCCATAATTTACTTGAAAAATGCACCAAAGCGGGAACGAAGACCGTCCCCGCTTGGATGTTTTTTACTTTCTCAGACCCAGCTTCTCGATCAGCGCGCGATAGCGTGCGATGTCCTTGGATGCGAGATACTTGAGAAGGCTTCTTCTCTGGCCGACCATGCGAAGCAGGCCTCTGTGGCTGTGGAAGTCCTTCTTGTTGAGCTTAAGATGCTCGGTCAGGGTGTTGATACGGTAGGTCAGGACTGCAACCTGTACCTCGGGCGAGCCGGTATCTCCCTCGTGCGTCTTGTACTGCTCAATGATCTGCTGCTTAATCTCTTTCTGCATGACCTTTCACCTTTCTTTTTTATTTGTCGCCGCAGGCTCAGAGGGGGGCAGGTGAATCGGCGTATGGCACAAGGCGCGCCGCTTACCCACGATCCGAGAAAGGGCCGAACATGATTATTATAGCACGTTTTTTTTCGTTTGTAAATAGGAAAATGAAATTTTCTTCAATATTTTTATGAAAGTCATCCGCTGTCACGCAGGCAGGGCCAATATGCGCGGAGGTAATCAATGCCCGAGGCCACCGTGGAAATTGTCATCAAAGCCATCATCACATAAGACGCAGGGGAGATGGGCGCACCGTATACCCCCCAGAAAAGCGGCTCGAGAATGATGACCAGAATGCCGAGGATCTGGGACACGGTCTTGAGCTTTCCAAACCAGCTGGCGGCGATCACCACGCCCGAGGAGCCTGCGGCAACGAGGCGGATGGAGGTAACGGCCAGCTCACGGAACATAATGATGACCGTCATCCACACAAAGACCTCGTGCAGGTAGGTATATCGGAAGACCATCACAAGGAGCGCCGCAAAGACCATGAATTTATCCGCAAGCGGATCAAGAAGCTTGCCGAAATTGGTGATGAGGTTGCAGCGCCGTGCGATCTGCCCGTCAAGGCAATCGGTAAATGCAGTAACGGCAAAAATGATGGCAGGAATCATGCGCCCTTCCCAAGTATCCATGTCCATCCAAAGAACGGAGAGAACAAAAAACGGAACAAGGATCATGCGCAAAAGTGAAAGCGCGTTCGGAACATTCATAATACTTTTCTTCTTCTGCTCGCTTGGCATATCTTTCTCCTTATCTTACCTCGCCGACGAGGTCGTAGTCGAGTGCTTCGGTAATATGAACCTTGACGAAGGAGCCCTCCTCGACGCGGGTACGTGCGTGGAAGTAGACCTTCCCGTCAATATCGGGGGCATCTGCCGCGCTACGGCCGTAGAAGGCCTCTGCCACGGGGTCAAAGCCCTCCGCAAGGACGGTCACCGTCTTCCCTATCATGCTTTGATTGTGCGCCTCGCTGATCGGAAGCTGTGTCGCCATGAGAATATCGTAGCGATCCTGTTTGATCTGCTCATCCACCTGATCCGGAAGCGTGGCGGCGGGCGTTCCCTCCTCTGCGGAGTAAGGGAATGCACCAAAGCGCTCAAAGCGCGCCTCCTTGATAAAGGAGCAGAGTGCCTCAAAATCCGCCTCGCTCTCGCCGGGGAAGCCGACGATAGCGGTCGTACGTAGGGTGATATCCGGAACGGCCTCGCGCAGACGCTTGACCGTTTCTCTGATCAGCGCGCTGTCGCCGTGGCGGTTCATGGCAGAGAGGATGGGATCCGAAATATGCTGGATCGGAATATCCATGTATTTGAGCAGGCGCGGATTGTGTGCAAGCTCGTCGATCAGGTCATCGGTAATCTTGTCGGGGTAGCAATAAAGAAGGCGGATCCACGGGATCTCGGTTTCCGCGCAGATCGCACGGACGAGGTCGGCGAGGCGGTACTCGCCGTAGAGATCAAGCCCGTAGCGCGTGGTGTCCTGTGCGATCAGGTTCAGCTCCTTCACGCCAAGCAGCTCCAGATCCTTGGCCTCGGCTACGATATCCTCAACAGAACGGGAACGGAATTTTCCGCGAATAAGCGGAATGGCACAATAGCTGCAACGGTTGTCACACCCCTCCGCAATTTTAAGATAGGCGGTATAGGGGGGCGTTGTCAGGATGCGCTCACCGCCGAGCGGTGCGGTCTCCTTATCGTCAAAGGCGCAAAAGCCGCGTGTGCCCGAAAGGACGGCCTCCGCCGCCTCCGCAATACGGGAAAGACTCCCCACGCCCACGAGGGCATCTACCTCGGGGAGCTGTTCCAAAACCTCCTCGCGGTAGCGTTCCACAAGACAGCCCGTGGCAATGATGCCGCGAAGATGGCGGTTTTCCTTGAGCCATGCCACGTCAAGGATGCTGTCGATCGACTCCTGCTTGGCACTGTCAATGAAGCCGCAGGTATTGACGACAATGACATCCGCCTCGGTTTCATCCGGCGTGATCTCGTAGCCTGCATCATGCAGGCGGCGTAGCATGACCTCGGTATCCACGAGGTTTTTGGAGCAACCGAGCGATATAAATCCGATTTTTTTCATAATGCTCTTCTTTCTTGTAAGTGGCTATGGGAGCAGACTTGCCATGCGTGGCCGCCATTTGGCCTCGTACAGTACAAGTATGCGGTCAAGCAGACGGTCATAAAGGAAAAAGGTGGGGTTTGCAAGCAGGTATAAGGCGGCGTAATAGCCCCACGCAAGAGGGGGCAGATAGAAAAAGTAAATCGTCGCCAGCTCTGCCAGCGTGATCACCAGATTCACGTAAACGAGCTTTGTGAGGAACGGAAACGGCCGCCGCATGCGCTCGATCTTGAATTTCATAATGGGATAAAAGCCGCCAAAAAGAAGATATAGCAGTGCCCCCTCCTTTTGCGGCAGAAGGAAAAAGGCGAGAATGGCTGTTGCCGCAAACACAAAATACGGGTAGGCTCCGCGGCACTCACGCACGGCAAGCAGCATAAGGAGTGAGGTAAGGCCTGCTGCCGCCAGCGAGCCTACATCTACAAGCGCGCCGAGGTACAGGATCAAAACACCAAGCGCCGTCAGCATAGCCGAAAGCGTGAGGCGGCGTGTGCGCCGTCTTCGTTCTTCGTAATACTGCTTCATCGTCATATACAGCGAATGAGGTCAAAGCCCATGCATTCGCAGCAGCAATCGAGGCAAATGAGATTGGTACACATATCGCAGGTGGAGCACTCACCCCCGTAGGTTCTCTCGTACGCGCGGCGGGGCGGCGCATAACCGCCGCCAAAGGATGCACCCCGATTGCGGTAAAAGTCGCGCGCGTTCTGATATTCGGGATTTCCCGGCTCCATCATGCAGGCGATCTCGATCTCACGAAGAGCATCGCTCATCCAGCCGCGGCGTGCCAACACCACCGATTTGAGGTAATGCCACTCGGCACCGCGTGCCCCGCTTGCATACCCATCCAGCATCTGCTCTGCCTCGGCAAACAGGCCTGCCTGGATCTTGCGGCGGATCTCGGCATAATCTGCCCCCTTCCCCGATTTGCGCGTCTCGCGCTCACGGGTGATCCTTTCGTAAGCCTCGTTGATCTCCTTCATTTTTTCGCCTGCCGCACGGGCGGCGGCAGGATCGTTTGCAAAATTATCGGGATGATAACGACGTGCCAGCGCACGGTACGCGCTCTTTACTTCCTCATCGGTCGCTGTCGGCGATATGCCGAGTACGCGATACGGATCGGTCATGCACGGCTCCTCCTTATCCTTTTTTTCGTTTTTTCGTGTGACGGTCGGCCCTTTGCAAAGCGATCCACGTAACCGCCAAGGCCGAGGTACAGTATGTTTTTCAAAATATCGGCCGCATCCTCGGAACGGGAGAGCGGCAAGCGGAGAATGGCCTCCTCCAGCGCGCAAAGCTCCGCACGGAGAGCCAGCACCGCCGTGGCACGCTCCTCCTCGGTAAAGCGACCGCTGCCGCTGTATCGGTAAGGGTTATAATTGCCCTTGGCACAGTCCTCCTCAAAGTCCTCTGCCGCATCCAAGGCGGCAATAAAACGTCCGAGATGGTAGCCGACGGGGGCCGCCAGCGCGGCAGACTCCTCATCTAATCCCTCCCGAAAGAAGGCGGCCAGCATCCGTCCCGAGCAATCGACGACCTCATCGACCGACGGGCAATGCGCTGCTTCCAGCGCATCCAGCGAGGCAAGCTCCGCCTCCATCTCCGCGCACAGCACGGGAAGCTCTGCCCGACGGGCCGCGCGTCGTAAAATGCGCACCGCAAGAAGGAGGAAAAAGCGAGGGCCGCCCCCACGGTCGCGGTAGGTGTCCTTTGCCTTGCCATAAGCGAGAAGTGCAAAGGCGCGCGCCGTGTCTACCAAAACGGGATGCTCCTCCACCGCCTCCCTGCATTTGGCGGGGCAAGCGGCGCAACGGAATTTTTTAGCAGTCAGATGTGCGTCCAGCAAAAGTGCACGCACCAAGGCATAAAACACCGAATCATAGGAAAGCGTTAAGGCGGACATGTGCCCTGTGTGCCGTTGCATGGCACGGCATATGCCGCAATAAAGGGCACGGTAAAAGCTGTGCTCCCGTACGAGCAGCTCTGTATGCACGGGCTTGACGTAACCGAACATATCTGCATCTCCTGCTTTCCTGATATCTCCTTTTATTGTACATCAATTACGCCGCAAAATCAAGCGTTTTTGCAAGCGGATATAAAATTTCGGTGAATAGAGCGTAAATTTTGAGCTTTTTGACCGAACAAAGAAAAAGCGCGTGCGGTCAGCACACGCTAAATCCTTTTATGCTCCGCGCTTCTTTTTTTGACGGCAAAGCACAAAGAGGGCAAAAAAGACGATATCCGCAGCAAGTAACACAGACAAAAAGGAAAGAAGCTCCCCCGTCGCAGAAGCATTTTCAGAAAACGCGGCATCGCCAAACAGGATCGTAAAGGCAACGGTCGTCAGTATGAGCAAAACGATAAGCAAGAGGGCAAGCACCTGCAAGCAGAGCCCCCAAAAGGAAAACATACGGCGCACGGTCGGGCCTCCTTTCTTGTTTTTCTTTATTATATACACAATTTGTGAACTCAACATGAACAGATGTGTCGTTTATTAAAAAGATGTGTACAAATTTTACACATATATTCAAAAACAATTCACGAAATAATGTGTTTCAAGACGGAGGGGCGAAAAAAAAGCAAGGAGCGGTGCCATGCGTGGCATCGCTCCTTGCTCGTTGATCGGATCTTACACCGTTGCTGTAAAGCGCAGGAAGGCTGCGCGCCCCTCCTCGGTGCATTTGTAAACGCCTGCATCCTCGAGGACGCGGGCAAAGGTCTTACCCACCTCGTCGCGCAGAATAGACATGGTGTTCTCCGCCGTGAAGGTGTAGCGGTCGGAAAAGGCCGCAAACCAGGCCGCGTGCTTGGCGATCTCGGGAACGGCGGCAAAATCCTCTCCCTGCAGGATCGCCTTTTCCATGCGGTCAAGCTCATCCTTGAGGCGCGAGGGCAGAACGGCAAGGCCCATGACCTCGATGAGGCCGATATTTTCTTTCTTGATGTTGTGGTGAGCGGCGTGCGGATGATAGACACCGAGCGGATGATCCTCTGTTGTGATATTGTTCCGCAAAACGAGATCCAGCTCAAAGAGGCCGTCACGCACACGCGCAATGGGTGTGATCGTATTATGAGGCTCCCCGTCGGTTTCCGCGTACACGAAGGCTTCGGGATCGGTGTAGCCTCTCCACTTGACAAGAATACGGTCGGCAAGCTCGATCATACGCGCCTTGTCGCCGCCGCGCAGACGAATGACCGACATCGGCCAGCGCAGGATGCCTGCCTCCACATCCTCAAAGCCCGAGAAAGAGAGCTTGCATTCGTAAGGCGCACGCGCCATGGGGAAGGTATAACGGCCGCCCTGCATATGGTCGTGTGCAAGGATCGAGCCGCCCACGATGGGCAGATCGGCATTCGAGCCGATAAAGTAGTGCGGAAACTGCTCCACAAAATCAAGTAGCTTTGCAAAGCTTGTGCGGTCGATCTTCATGGGTGTATGTGCACCCGAGAGTGCAATACAATGCTCGTTGTAGTAAACGTAGGGCGAGTATTGGAGATACCAGTCGCTCCCCCCCATTTTGAAGGGGATCTGGCGCAGATTTCCTCTGGCAGGGTGACGCAGATTGCCTGCATATCCCTCGTTTTCATGGCAAAGAAGGCACTTCGGGTAACCGCTTTGCGGCAGAAGCTTGGCGGCGGCAATGGCCTTCGGATCCTTTTCGGGCTTGGAGAGATTGACGGTAATATCCAAGGTGCCGTAATCGCTCTCCGACGTCCATTTGAGATCCTTGGCCACGCGGTATGTACGGATGTAATCCGTATCACGCGAGAGATTGTAAAAATAGTCGGTGGCCGCCTGCGGATCCTCGGAATAAAGCCCGTAAAAGCGCGAAATGACCTCGCGCGGCGGCGGCGTGAGAAGGGCCATGACTGCCGTATCAAAGAGGTCACGGTGCGCGACCGTATCCTCGGCAATGAGGCCTGCCGTCACGGCATAGTCGTTGATATCCGACAGGATCTCGGAAAGAGGACGCTCCTCTGCTGCCGCATCCTCGTAGGAGGAGAGGTGCAGCTTTTCAAGAAGGAGGTTTGTCGCATAGGCGCGATCGGCCTCCTCGATCAAATGACGGGCTACGGCGTAATCAACCAGCTGACGAATGCATTTGCAGATGTTTTTCATGTGGACAACAATTCCTCTTTATCATATATTTTCTAATATTATATTATAGCATCTGTCGCGCCTCTTGTAAAGGGCAAGGTCTGTATTTTTTAGGACTTTTCGATATTTTTTGGAAGAGGCGTATTCTCTGTGGCAGAAACAGACTCGTTTTTCTTAAAACGCAAGGTCAAGGACTGCTTCGGTGCCAGACGCAAGCGTACATCCGTGTCATCCAGCGGAAGCTCTCCCACCTCCTTGAGCGTGGTAAGGCGCATTGTCATCTCGGCATGGAGAATAAGATAGGACTCCTCTGCAGCAAGATTTGCAAAGCGCAGGATCACACCGTCACCGTCCTCGGCCGGCTTGATGGCAGAAAGAACCACGCCTTCCCCGTCGTAAGCAAGCCCCTCAAGCGGGTTCGGAACACACGGGGTGCCGTTTTCAGGCATTTCTTCCATGGGGGAGAAGCAGATAAACGGATCGGCCGCCACATAATCTGCACGGGCGCGGAGGACGGCGTGAGAAGCACTCCGCCCAAGCGAAAGGAAGAATTCCCCGTGTTGGCTTCCCCCCACTGCGCCATCCGTTTCAAGGAGTGTCAGATACAGGGTATCATTTACCCACTCCGCACCAGTCTGCCCATGCAGGTAGGCGGCAAAGTGGGCTTCTCCGTCTGTATGCGCATACAGCTCTGCCGCAGGAAGCAGGCCGCTCACGGTGTGTGAGAAGCTACGTCCGTTAGCAAAAAGAAGGCGTTCTACCATATGACCACTGCGCACGGCAAGGCGCAGGCGATGGTAGGCGGCAGGATCCGAGAGGGTATAAGCCACCGACAAAAGCGCACCGTCATCCCCCGCAAAGGAAAGCGTCAGCGAGGCGCGCAAGGATTCCACGGCCAAGGAGCGCTCGTCCTTTTCAAAATCGTAGGACACAGGCACCTCCATGAGGAAGGAAAGCTCCATCGAACGGCAATGTGTTCCCAAGATACGGCAGGACGGCTCGGGATAAGCAAGAAGGCTCCCCTCTGCCGTTGCAAAGAAGGCCCCTTCCCGCTTGCTTCCCTGCTCTTCAAGAAAGAAGGGATTTTTCAAAGCGCGCCCCGTCGCCTTGACGGTCAAAACCAATTCTCCGTCGGAAAATGCGATCCTGTAATGCTTGTTCTCCAGCACAGTCGGCTCTTCTTTTTTCGTTTTTAGCGCACCCGTGTGTTCTGAAACAACAAGATAACGGGAAAAAGACAGAGGCAAAAGGCGTCCGCTGCGGAAGCAAACAGTATAACAGACATTTCCCTCTGCCGTGACGCTGCTTTTGAGAATATCGGCAGGAATAACCGTATCATCCTCACGGAGCAATGTCAGCACGGGGGGTGAAAAGGGAAGGATGGCACGGTGTGCCTCCCTGTGCGATGGCAAAACGATTTTAGTCGTTACCGTCCTCTCACTTTCATGACCGAGGGGGTTGAAGAGCGTCAGCACACCAAGGGGCACCCTCTCTCCGAGAGACACCGTCTGCCCGACCGAAAAAGCATCCCTCTCAGAGCGGCGCATGGCCGCCTCTGCGGCGAGGAAAAGCTCTTCCTCTGCCGCACCGAGGGCATAAGCATTCGGATAGGTGATGGCAGAGAGAACCGCATCTGTCAGTGCTGTACACCTCCGTACAGGGCGACCGAGCACGGAGAGTGCCGCACAAAGCGGCTCAAAGCGACGAAAAAGCAGATCGGAGAGCCGCCGCTTTGCCGCACAAAGTGCCGCCTCCCGATAGGTGTGAGGGATCACACCCGACACAGCACCGTCGGGTGTGCCGGTTTTTGCGGCCTTACTTTTTTGCATTCCATTTCGTTTTTGGGGCACAGAGAAGACGATCTCCCCACACGCATCCGCAAGGATCGGCAAGGGCGTGATCCGGATACATGCCCCATCCGGTGTCAAGCAAAAAACAGGCTCGGCCGACTGTTTCTCCTGCATGGTGAAGCAAAATGCCTCCTCATGCCCAAAATGAGAAAGCATCTCACATAGCGACTCCGTCAGCTTGTCTGCCAAAAAGGGGGCTGTCACATGCGTTGCATACTGCTTTGCCATTCTTTCTGCGGCAAAAAGCTCACGCAAAAAGAGTTCCTCCTCCCAAAAGGGGAGCACGGGAGAAAGCGGCAAGAGGCGTACACGGCCACGGCGCAGCTCTGTGCGCAAAGGTGCGGTCCAAGAGGCGGAGGAAAACGCGGGATCCAAAAGGTCTGCCACGGACAAAAAAAGAAAATCCTCCCCGACAGGCTCTGCTTCCCCAAGCGACGAAAGCCGAAAAAGCCGCGCTGTGCGCGGCAAGGACCTATTTACGAGGATACGGCCTTTTTTCATGCATTCCTCATTTCCCCGCCCCACAGCTGTGGGTGGACGTGTTTTCTTTTATGCAAAAGGGCGCCCCTGCGCATGCGCGCAGGGCGGTGCG
>JAZOOW010000060.1:0-2504 GCA_045655145.1 Eubacteriales bacterium
GGTCGCAGTGATATTATATTCGCCTAAAAAAATCAACGCGCGAAGCGCATATCACGTCCGAAGGACATATCACGCACTTGTGCATATCACTCGCCACAGGCGAATATAACTGGCGTACCTGCTCTACGGCAGGTACCCCAACGCTACCCTCTCTTTTTTGATGTTTTTGATAGATGGAAGGGACTTGAAAGGCGTAAAAAACTCTTCAAAAAAGCATGAAAATGTTACTTTCTGCTTAAAAATCTATTGACGGGTGCGCGGATTTCATGTATAATGGTGATGTTATATATTTCATCTGCGTCGTCAGAAAAAGGAGAATACATATGAACCGTTTACAGGTAGGATATGCCGGTGTGAATATCAACCCCGAGCTTGGTGTGGCCATCTCGGGATATTACGTTCCGCGCTTTGCCAAGGGCTTTCTTGATGATCTGGAGGCGAGTGCCATGGCGCTCGTGCTGGGCGAGAAAAAGATCCTTGTCCTCAGCGTGGATAATTGCCTTCTCGAAACACCCTTTATGGAGCTGGCCTATGCGGCGATCGAGGCGGCCACGGGGATCTCCCGTGCGCAGGTCTTCCTATCCGCTACCCACACACATACCAGCCCCTGCGTGTCGCATTGCAATATGTTTGATGCACCCGACGAGCCGATCCTCCGCTATGCGGAGTTCCTTGCATCTCGCCTCGCGGATGCCTGTAAGCTCGCGCTTGCCGATCTGAAGCCTGCCAGAATGGGATTTGCCGTCGGTCACGCGCCCGACAGGATCGCCTACATTCGCCGCTACCGCATGAAGGATGGCACAACGATGACCTGTCCGCCTGTGGACGATCCCAACATCGATCACCCCATCGGAGAGCTTGATCAGCGCGTCAACGTCCTCCGCTTTGACCGCGAGGGGGGCGATAGCATCGTGATCCTCAACTATGGCCTGCATGCCGATACCGTAAACGGCGACGTCATCTCCTCCGATTGGGTTGGCTGGGTGCGCCGCACGCTGGATGTCGCACTCGACGGTGTCAAATGCATGTGCATCATGGGCGCACAGGGCGATGTGGGTAGCACCAATGTCCATCCACTCCCCGGCGATATGAACGATACCGAGATCAGCTTTGATAACGAAATGAAGAGCCCCGGCATGGCAAGATTTGTCGGGCGCGCGCTTGCAGGCACCGTTTTGCAGGTCTACGACAAGGTGGCGTATGTAGATGTGGATGACATTGACATCGTACAAAAGACGCTGACCGTTCCTGCCAATGTTCCCGATCCGGAAAAGCTTCCGCTTGCTCACAAGTATAAAGAATTGCACGAGGCGGGAAGAGATGACCTCATCCCCTTCGAGGCAATGGAGCTGACCACTGTGGTGGCCGAGGCACTCCGCATGTGCCGCATGGAAAACGGCCCTACCTCTTACGATCTGCCCCTGAGCGGCATTCGGCTTGGCAATATTGCCATGATCGGCATCCCCGGTGAGCCGTTTACGGACATTGGCGTGGCACTCAAGGAGACCGCAGGCTGGGATCTGATTCTCCCCTGTGCATTGACCAACGGCTATTACGGATATTTTCCTGTCAGATCCGCATTTGATGAGGGCGGCTACGAGGCAAGAACCTCTTCGTATACGGGTGAGATTGCAGACCTGATCGTAGAATGTGGAAAGGATATCCTTTCCGTGCTTCGTTAAAAACACAACAGGGGAGATCTTTGTGAGTACTTTTCCGGAAAGACTGCCCTAAAAACAGTTTCAACATATTTTTTGATCGCCGTGCTTGCTGTTCTCCTTGCCTTTAACTACCAGCTTTTCATTGTGGAGAACAGCTTTGCTCCGGCGGGACTGAACGGTACTACGGCAATTTCAAGTGGATCAAATAAGATCTCAATCAAGAAAAACCGCCCCCGCATCTGCGGGGGCGGCCTTTTTTGAAAGGAATTACTGATTCTTGATGGAGTTCTCGTAAGACTCGATCATTTTCTTCACCATCTGACCGCCGACAGAGCCTGCCTGACGGGAGGTGAGATCGCCGTTGTAACCGTTCTTCAGGTTAACGCCGACTTCGCTTGCTGCCTGCATCTTGAACTGATCAAGAGCAGCCTTTGCCTCGGGAACAACAACCTTATTCTTAGACATTTTGAAAATCTCCTGTTTCACCATTTCACTTATTTCAAAGAGAGCGCTCTCGCGTTCTCTGCTATTATTGTGGACGGCGATCGCAAAAATATTTGTGGAAACTTTCGGTTATTGTTTTGCGGATATTAAACAAAAAAAGCAGATTTTCCCAGAAAAAAGTGTCGCAGACGGCATGAATAAAAATCCTCCCGTATAACGGGGGGTATTTCAGTTTCGGGCATAGCCCTAATACTACTGACTACGCACAAGTGCGCTTTCAATTGGCCTGCCAGCCATGCAATTGTTACCTGCCACCCGTAAACGGGTTCTGTAATTTTTCCTTAAAACCAGTCTTTTATCTACTGCCACTACAGCTTAAAATCGGCAAAATCCGCAGCC
>JAZOOW010000061.1:0-5168 GCA_045655145.1 Eubacteriales bacterium
TGCACCACTCTGCACCGTGCCGAAGATCTCCGAGCCGCGCCCTCGAGCGTGAGCTGCACCACGCCCGGCATCACCTGCGCCGACGTTCCCCGGCCGCGCTCTTGAGCGTGAGCTGCACCACTTGCCGATCTGCACCTGCGCCGACGTTCCCCGGCCGCGCCCTCGATCCTGATCACCGTCCACGTTGCGAATCTGCGCCGCCCGTGTTCCGGCTCTTGGCCGCTGCCGTTTCGCTTGTTCGGATCTGACCGCCAAGCTGCTCCCGTCTGCCGCGCAGTTCGCGGCTATAATAAAATCCCTGTTCCGCACGCTACCGCGTGAGGGGTCGCGCCCCGAGCTCCCCGCGTGCCGGTTACTTTGCCTTCAGATCACCTTCTTGCGTATGATACGCCCTCCTTCCGCGCGAGGTGGGGGCAAAGCCCCCAATATGGAGAGGCGCGCAGTTCGCGCCGTACCAGCCCCGTCTTGTACGAGAGAGCCTGCCGCCTGCCACGACCATACCGCCTGGGGAGCCCACAAACGACCTTGCCCTTTTTGGCAAGGCGTCAGCCCGATCTGCGTCTGCGGCAAAGTGCCGTGTGCCTGATCCGCGCACCCTGATCTGCCGCTGTCAGCGTTCCGGCACATGCATTCCGTCCGTGATGTCGCGTCGCATCGGCGCGCTTGGTACCTCGAAAAGAATAGAGAAAAAGCAAAAATGCGTTTCAAGATGAACCTTGAAACGCATTTTTTTGTGTTTTACCGTTTTGCTACGATGGCTTTGTATGTATCTTTTGAAATACAGAATCTGCAATTTGGATTAAAGTACTTTGTGCATGTAACAGGTGACTCAAAGTTGTTGAGAAAACTGTTGCAAAGAGGACATTTTCTGTTTTTGATTGCAGCTTCGAAGTTTTCATTTGCCATAATTAGACTCCTTTCACTTTTTGATAATAAGCCCGTTTGTAGACCATTCGATTGCGATTTTTTTGGACGGCTTACTTGTAGAGTCTAATTCTTTTGGTGTGCTCACTATTCCGGCTAGATAGTCTAAACTTATTTTGTAGTATTTGGCAAGTTTTATAAATTGATGCATTGGTAGCTCTCTTTTGCCTGCTTCGTAAAGTGCATAATGAGATTGTGATATTTCTAAAATAGCAGCAATTTCTTTTTGTGTTTTGTCGTGATCTTCCCTTAAATCTCGCAATCTTTGGTAAAGAATTACAAATTCACCTCCTTAATTTTTGTGCATTATGTAGATTTTATTCCGTTTATATACATTTGTGCTTGCAAAATGCACGAATGTGTATTATAATTTTTTTGATATATACGAACGTGTATATTTTTGATTGATTTTTAATTCGACAGCAAAGGAGGTGACGGGGTGATGAATTACCGTGAGATGCTTGAGTATAGTATAAAAAAACCTTTTAAGGTGCTCGAAGGGGATCCGGAAGCATTGCTTAAGGATATTGAAGAGAAGCGTTATGTTGAGATCATCGGCTATAAGATGATTGATGAAGCTCGTGTTGCTATTTTTGTGGCACATGATTTCCTTGCGGAAAGTGCTGGTGAAATGCATGTGTTCCGCATGGATCTGGTGCAAGAAGAGGCTATGAAGCTGTTCAAGGTCGAATGCTTTTCGGATCTTATCGGCAAGCATTTCTCTCTTGCCCTTGTGGATTAACTAATTGAAATTTGACAGCAAAGGGGGTGACGGGATGTTATTGGCAGAAAAATTGGCGTTTTTTTGCGCGGGAATGATCGCGTCAGGAATTGGAATCTTGATTTTCAATCTTGGATTGCGGATTGCCGGATATCGTATTATTCCGAAGCGTCTTACTTTGATGCAAAGACGATTTTTGTGGGATGATGCGCGTGTACTTACTAATTACGAATACGAGAAGTTCAAAAAGCAACACGAGGATCAATTGACGAAAGACACCAAGGAGGACTAACATGGAAGACGTAATTGAAAAGAGCTGCGAGGAGCGGCTGATCGAGGTGATCGGCGGCATCGAGGAGGATACGATCGAGGTCTACGATCTGTGGAATAGCGACCAAAAATGGAACAAGGACTATAACAAGAGCGAGCTCGGGCTTGCGCTCTCGTATCTCAAGAGTGCGCTGATCGCGCTGCGGAACGTGCTACCGTTCGGCAGAGCCGGGAGAGGAGGTCGTCGCTGTGAGTAGTGCTTCGCGCGGTCGGACGCGCCGACAAAAAAACGGGATGCAGCATATCTGCGAAGATCTCTTGCGCGGCACCGTCGCCCTGCAGCGTGGTTTCGTATATTTTGGGGATTGCGTGAGCTTGCGATCCTCCTGACAGAGGTATCACCCGGCACGGCCGGCCGGACAGATATAAAACAACAAACAACTAATATTTCAAAAATTAAGGAGTAACAACAATGGCAAAGGTTATCGGTTTTAAGAAGTTTGAATGGCATATCATGGATGATAAGACCGGCGAGGTCGAGCGTGAGTTCGTTGGCCACAAGATCTACGTGGGAATGCCGATTGCTGTCGAGGATGACGGCATGGGCGTTGCTACGTATGAGTTCCGCGTTGCGGACAAGTATTTCCCCAAGATCTTCAGTGGCTTTACTCCGGCGGATCTGTCGAAGCTGCTTGAGAAGGAGATTGAGCACATGGAGCTTTCCCTTGAGGGCAAAACGCCGCGCCTTGTATCCGTTCGTTACGCGGCAGGTGTCGTGAAATGATCTTTTACATTGTTCTGATCCTGCTTCTTGTATTTATCCTGGTGATCAAGAAAACCGTAGACAAGAAGCTGGAGCTTATGGATGATCGGATCTTCGAGCTTGAGGAGAAGCTCATGAAGGAGGCAGATCCCGTTAAGACGCCGAGCGCGCGGACGTCAGACGGTGAATGCGATATAACACAAAGAGAGGAGAAAAAAGATGAATAGTCCGCTTGATTTGATCAAATGCATGTTTGAGGGCGTGGTCGCTGCAGCACAGGGGTGCGGTAACGCGATCAACGCTGCGTTCCAGTCCGTGCTTTACGGTGTGACCTATGGCGCAGAGGGTGCTGTGACCTACGGTTCTACCTATACGGATCTTTCGCAGTTCCTGTTTACCATTGGCGGCCTTGGTGTCGGTATTGGCATGGCGTATTTCTTCTTGCGCCTTGTAAAGCGTAGAGGTCACTAAATGATAAACATTCGGAGTAAATGCTCCGGGAAAGTGAGGGTGCTAACATTTGTTTGCGCCCTCATTATCTCTATAGGAGCTTTGATGATGCCGCTGTCTGCGGCGACAGGTGAAACGAGTTCGGATTACTATTACAAAGAAGGCACGTTTGATTTAATTTGTGGAGATGGTGAAAAGAAGGCTGTTAATTTAATTTCACCGATTTCCGATAGTTTTCCTTACACGGCAGAAAATCCTTTTGTGATAGATATTGACTTTGATTTTTCATCAATACCTTATGGGAGTGAGATCCAGATAAAATGTTTTGCTCAGGATGACGGAACTTCAGTATTTTTGGGGTACACCCCATCGGGGATGTTCTATGTTTACGCGTATGATCCGAATGGTGCATCAATTGTTTATGATTCGTATTCATCTTTGGATATAGGGTTTTTGCGCGAATTGCAATTTATTTATTATAAATTGCCAAATGTTTATTCGTTTGCTTTGGGTGATGTTTACATCTGCACGATAAAAGCGGTTTTTATTCCGGTAGGCGTTGGTTCTTCCCCACGTGGTTATGAATGGACAGTTCCTCTTGAGAATGAACCTTTTTATGCTCGAATTTATGCGGATAGTGCTAGTGTGAAGGGCCATTATGTAGCAGGTGATCTTAATAGCATCCTTTACGATGAGATCTATGCGGGAGGATTGGCTGCCGGACGCGAGGAATGCGGTGAAACGCATCAGGAGATTATTGACGAAGCTTATGCGGAAGGTGTGGCCGATTGCGAGGAAACGCATGAGTTAATTGAGGACGAAGGGTATAATTTGGGTTTATCTTCCGGTTATGATCTTGCAGTAAGAGACTTTAAGAATCAAATTTTCCGTCCGTTTGTTTGGGATCCTGCACGGACTTTTTCCGAGAATGTTCAAAATTGCTTAAATATGTATTATTCTGACGGGTTTGCTTCAGGTTGTGAATCTCCTACCGGAGGGTATGGCGCAGCTTGTTCAGAGCTTGCGGGGTATCTTGTGCGGGATGGTTTTTCAGATCTTGAGGTTTCACACGGTTCTTTAAGTTTATTGTATGAACAGGCCAAGGATATTGGATGGACGGCTGCTGTAAATCAAGGATCGTTGACCGAGCGTTTGATCTATACCGCTTTGGAAGCACCTTTTAATGTAGCACTTGCCGGCATGAATTTTGAGGTATTCGGCATAAATCTTGCGGGGCTTCTGTTTTCGGTACTTGGCTTGATCA
This sequence comes from Eubacteriales bacterium, assembly GCA_045655145.1. Classification (GTDB taxonomy): domain Bacteria; phylum Bacillota; class Clostridia; order Oscillospirales; family CAG-272; genus UBA1740. The sequence continues at coordinate 4,393 of JAZOOW010000061.1, forward strand.
TTGTGTTCTTTATTACTAGAACGATCATGAGTGCCGTGCGTTTTTAAGGAGGGGATAAAATGGAGCAATTTTATAAGTCTTTCTTTGATATCCTTTCCTATCTTGCCGGGGAGACGTTGCCGATCAAGAGTCTGACGCAGCTCTCCGCCGAGATCACGGAGTTGATCGGTCTTGCTGAATGGTCTTGGATTCCGTATTTTCTCGATCCGATCAATATACTTTCGCTGTTTGTATATGGTGGCTTTATGTATGCTGCTTGCTTTATCATACTTTACGCGCCGTGGCAGCTTATGCGTATGATCATGGGGATCAAGCGGCGTCGTGAGAGACGGAGGTGATTAGATGCCGCGCTGGGAAGATAAGGATCAGATATTTGAGGCTTACTTCAACCGAGATCCCGATGTACGCAAGGCGATGCGTTATGATGCGGAAGTAAATGGGCTTCGTTATCGGCAAGAACGGGAAGCGGAGGCTGCACGTCGCCGGGAAGAGTCTGACCGTCGTCGCGCTGAAAGTGAATCACGTGCAAGGGCTCGTGCTCGTCGTGATGCTTTTTCTGCTCATTATCGTCATATTCGTTCTGCCGGTGATAAAGTGTTGTCGTTTTCCGGTCGGGTAGGTCGGTTTTTTGTTGGCAGCGGTTCTTTTGACGGTATCTTTTCTGTTTTGGTTGCGCTTGTTCTTCTTTCGGGTCTTTGGAGTGTGATGGCAGTAGGTATTGAAACGCCTGTTTCTCAAGTGATCGGTGATCCTGAGGGGGCAAGCGTTTTTATTGA
>JAZOOW010000062.1:0-4002 GCA_045655145.1 Eubacteriales bacterium
TGTCACTGGTGATATAAGGCTCACACTCGGCGCAGTTGATGATGAGATGCTCAAGCGCGGCGGGGGCTACGTTCAGCTTGACGTGGGTGGGGAAGCCTGCACCGCCAAGACCGACGACACCACTGTCGCGGACCGCTTGTATCAGCTCCTCGCGATTGCTGATAACGGGTGCCGACAGCGTCTCCGCGGGGGTCATCTCACCGTCCGATTCGATGGTGATGGCGGGAACGGTCCTGCCCGACGAGATCAGCACGTCGGAGATCTTGGTTACTTTACCCGAAACGCTGGCGTGGATCGGCGAGGATACCGCGCCGACGGCATCCGCAATCTTCGTGCCGACCTGAACGAGGTCGCCGACCTTTACCGTCGGAGACGCGGGGGCGCCGATATGCATCAGCATAGGAATGGTCACCGTCTTTACGTCGGTCAGACGCATGGCGGGCTGATCGGCTGTATTTTTTCTATGAGGGACGTGAACGCCGTGTAAGAAAAGAGACATTTGGTTTTTCTCCCTTTCTGTTTTTTCGTAATTTCATACCAATAAATTATAACATTAAAATTGCCGTTTGTCAACACGAACGGAGACGGGTGCCTCGATTAAATATTGTGCTTTTTACAAATCTTTTCCGAATTTTTACGAGGGTTTGTGATATTTATATCAAACCCGGAAGGTTGAATATGGAAACGATAGCTTGCAACAATCTTGCTACGGACGCATGATCCGATCAATTTCTTCGTCTTGATCTCCTACCAGTACCTCAAATTCTTTGGCGGTTGCTACGGGATCGTATGTGGTGTAGTGAACAGTAAGGACATCGCCCTCTGAGATCCCAAGCTTTTCTGTCTTATTTGGCCCTTTTTCAATAGAAAGAAGGGTGCATGAGGCGGGCCAAAGAATGTCGGGAAGCTCCTTGTCGATAACGAAGGAGTCCTTGTAAACCGTGAGGGGGACCTCAATAACATAGGGCTGCTTTCCTTTGTTCACGGCTTTTGCTCTTGTTTTGATCACCGTGCCTGTAAAGTCGCCAAGACCGGATGCCTCAACCGTCAGAAACGCAGCCGTTACCGCAACGATGATGGGGAGAACGTTATGAAATCCGCCAAGTGCCTCGATGGCAAAAACACAAGCGGTCATCGGAATGCGGGAGGACGCACCGAGGAAGGAAACCATACCGATGACGACCAGCAGCGTGTAGTGCTCCGTTCCGATCAGCCCCAGAGCGATGAATGCCTCAGCGCAAAGAGCACCGAGAATGGCGCCGAAAGCAAGGGTGGGCAGGAAGATACCGCCGGTGATGCCTGCCGTGTTGGACACCATCATGAAAATCGTACGGGCGAGGAATACGATAACGAGAAAATACCAGAACGTTTGACTTTCAAGGAGATGTTCGCCGAGCAAATGATCGATCAGGGAGTGACCGGAGCCTAACAGCTCTGCCAAGAAAAAGCCGATCAGGGAGACGAGAGCGAAGATGATGGGAAACTTGATTCGGATGGAGATCTTGGATAATTTCAGTCGGATCAGGGCGTCCACGCAATGATATAGCTTGATAAACCCAACCGAACAGATGCCGCACAAAAGGCCGGTCAAAAGAGGGATGAAAATGCGAGTCAGGGGGAATGTCCGGAGAGTATCTACGTGGAAAAGCGCGGTTGTTCCAAGGCCGAGGGAGGCAAATAAGCGCGACATGAGTTGGCTGACAGCCACGGATATAGATGCGATGGAGAACAAAAGAGGAGAAAAACGTTTGTGTATCTCTTCCATGGCAAACAGTATGGCAGTGAAGGGGGACCCCGTTGCTAAAGCAAACCCGGATGCCGCACCGCCGGTCATCATATAACGACGCCAACCGATATGTTTTTTTCCTCCCAGCACATGGACGACGCCATCGCCGATGGCAGTGCCCATTTGGACACACGGTCCTTCCGTGCCAAGCGGGACGCCGCTAAGGAAGGTGATAAAGGTGGAAAACGGGAGAATGAAAAGCCCTTCGATCCATTTGAATCCGGTGATTCCCCGAATCGCCGCAATAGACGCGGGAATGCCACCGCCGCGGCTATCCTTAAAGGCGGTCAAGATGAGAGCGGACATCAATCCCAAGACGGCGGCGCCAATGATCAAAACAGGCAACCACGCGGGGGTTGATCTTACCGTGTCATATATGTTTCCCGACGCGTCAACGATAAAACTCACAGCAATCTTGAATAGTGTGATAAATATGGAAGAAAAGACGCCGGTGCCAATTGAGAAAATAAGGCAAGGGAGCAAAAGATTTTTTATGTGGTGCGACTGATGTTTGTTCATGAGGATATCCTTTCCGTTATACCTATGATGGGTACCGCCTTGGGAGGGGGGTAAAGTTATGTTTGCGGACGGTAGCATTAAACGTCATCTTCGCGCAACGGTTTGACGTGATAGAAGTCCAGGATGGGGATGAGGACAAGGGCGGTAAGACCGGCATTGAAGCCTCCGTTGTAAAGAACGAATCCTCCGTGCATTTCAGCTGTTACGGTGCAAATGATCGCGCTTAAAAATCCTGCCAGCACGCCATAGCGGAAGCCGTATTTTCCGGCGATCGGGCAAAGGCCCGTGGCAAATGCGAGACCGTTGATGTAAGCCTGGGTGGAGAGGGTCCAAGGAATGTCGACATCCGCTATCAGGCAGATGATGACCACCAAGGCAAACAATATCACGTATCCAACTGCAATGGGAAATACATTTTTGAGGTGTTGTCCGTCCGCCACAAAGGTCAGGGCTGCAAATACGATTCCTACGGTGGCTCCGGTAAAGCCGACACCTGCGGGAAGGGCTGGCCAAAGAGAAGGAACGATAAAAATCAAATTCAGGTAAGCCAGGATCGCAAAGCCGTAAAGAGAGATGTTGATCATACAAAGAGGCATACCGAATTTGTCGGTGAAATCCGTGCCATATCCTGTGCAACGCAAAAGATCACGATAACCGCGGAGGCTTTTCTTGTTGAAAATGAAACCGACAACGAACGTAATGGAAAACAAAATCGCAAAAAAGACGTTCATGAATTCCAGATACCCGTAGGGACGCGCGTTGTAAGCTTGGTTGATGATTGCTTCTGTGGTCGGAGCCTCTACACCAAGGGTAGGGAACATAAAGGCGTTGATAAAGATACCTAAAATGCCGATGGCAAGGCCGGCTTTGTAAAGATTATACCCGCGGTGCATGGCTGTTGTACCGGGAAGCAGTGCAGGGATGACAAAGCCGATGGCAAGTCCGCATACCAACGCAAGGATCACACCGCCACCGTTGACCCCCATGGCGGAAGGATCATATTTTCCAATGGTGTATCGGAAACATAGCTCGCTGACAAACGGTGCCAGTGCGGTCGAGAAAAATGCGATATGAATGTTGTCGCTGATCTTCTTTTTCATGATGCCGCAATAGAGGAGGATGCCGAAAAAGGGAGGCCACATGTTTAAAAAGTTTAAGCCGTAGAAACAGTGCGCTACGATAAGCATATAGCCGGCAAGAATGGTTGCATTGGCTTTGGCGCGGCTGATATATACGATCAGATTGGCAAATAGTCCGCAAATAGCGGCATTGAACAGTGTGCTTCCCAAACCGCCGAGCGCAAAATAGTCGGTGACGAGTTTGCAGGGCGAGGTCAGGATGCGTAAAAGATTTTCAAAGAAATCCCATTCTTGCGTGCAGATAACAGCAATCGGTGTTGCAATGAGGAAAAAAAGACTGATAAAGAAAGGGTAAAGGTATATGAGCCGATGGCTGAGCTTTTGCTCTTGCTCGGACATTGATATGGTCATGAGTATGGCGCCTCCTGAAAAGTAATATCATATAGGAAATCGGTTGGTCACAAATTTCGACACATTATACCATAATCTGCCGTTGTTTTCAAGGGGGAACAGAAGATTGTTTGCCACGGTTTCTGCATAGAAAATAAAAAGGCGTGGCTTGGTCATTTTCCTCTCGCCACGGCATAACAAAAAAGAGCAGAAACCTGCTCAAACAAT
>JAZOOW010000063.1:0-7624 GCA_045655145.1 Eubacteriales bacterium
AGATCTGTATCTCACGGAGCGCGAGGACCGCTCCTGTACGGCCTCCATCAGCTTTACCGTACGTGGCGTGGATTATGAAACTGCGGTGGAGCTGCGCCGCGCAGACTGCTTCCGTTTCTTTGACACAGACCTCTCTCTTGACGGTGCCGCCTTTTCCGATATACGGCAGTCCACCGACATCGTGCAAAAGGAGGATGGAAGCTTTGAGGAGGTCCCGCTTGCCCACCGCTATGACATTTCCTTCTCTGTATCGGCCTCCGGCTTGCGCGCCCGTGACGGCGGCTTTCTCCTCTCCGGCATGCGCCGCCTGGCCACGGGTGACAGTGCCACGCTGATCTCGGGCGATGCAAAATACACCGTTTCCTTTTCGCTTGTACGCATTTCCTAGTGTTTTTTGACTTTTTTGTAAAAAACACTTGATTTTATAAGCAATGTTTGTTATACTTGTTATGACATGTAGGCACTCTCGCCTGCTGTGGGTTTAAGATTCTCAAACGAGGTGGAAGCATGATTACTCGCAATATCACCATCAAGAATACCGTAGGTCTTCATGCAAGACCTGCAACCTTCTTTATCCAAAAGGCCAATTCCTACAAGTGCTCGATTTGGGTAGAAAAGGACGACCGCCGTGTTAACGCAAAAAGCTTGCTGGGTGTCCTTTCCATGGGTATCGTGCAGGGCATGACGGTAACACTGATCGCAGACGGTTCCGACGAGGCAGAGGCACTCAACGGTCTTGAGGCACTTGTGGATTCCGAGTTTGTGCTTTGATCTTCCATACAGTCACGGCAATTGCCGTATGCGCGGGCTTCCGTCGGCTGTTTGCCACGGAGGCCCGCACTTTTTCTGTGAAATGAGGTGATCCCATGCCTTCCCTCCTTGCCATACTCCGCGAAAAGGCCGCACGCCTTCCCGCTGTTCCCGGCGTGTATTTGATGAAGGATAAAACCGGTCGGATCATCTATGTGGGGAAATCCCGTTGCTTGCGCAACCGCGTATCCTCCTATTTTACAGGGGAGCATACTGCCAAGACGGCGCGCATGGTCGCTGCTGTTGCGGATTTTGACACCATTCTTTGCCATAGCGAGATGGAGGCACTCTCTCTTGAAAACACCCTCATCAAGCAGCATGCTCCACGCTACAATATCAAGCTCAAGGATGCAAAATCCTATCCGTATATCCGCCTTGATGACGGAGTGTATCCCCGTCTGACCGTGACGCGCGAGCGCGCGAATGACCGCGCACGCTACTTTGGCCCCTACCCCGGCACGGCGGCTGCCTATGCGGCACGCGATGCCGTAAACCACATCTTCCGCCTGCCTGTTTGCCGCCGCCGCTTTCCCGAGGACATCGGCAAGGAGCGCCCCTGCCTCTACGCCCAGATGGATCGGTGCATGGCCCCCTGCGCGGGCCGTCTTCCGAAGAAGGACTACGACCGCGCCATCCGTGCCGCGGCCAGTGTGCTGTCGGGCAATATTCGCGATACGGTCGCACTTCTTGAAGAAGATATGTATGCGGCCGCCGCCGCGGAGCGCTTTGAGGATGCCGCACGCCTGCGCGATAGCATTGCCGCCCTGCGCCGCCTGACCGACAAGCAGGTGGTGGTGACCGACAGCGGCACCGACCGTGACGTATTTGCCCTCTGCGAGGACGAGATCGGCAGTGTGATGGCTGTGCTGGTCATCCGTGACGGAAAGCTGTGCGGCAAAAACGAATTTGTCTTTCCTGCCGCGGCACAGGCAGATAGCGATGCGCTTTCCGCTTTTCTTTTTGAATATTACAAAACAAACGAGATCCCCCGTACGATCCTCTTTGACTTCCCCTTTGAGGAGGAAGCCGCCGCAATGCTTGAACACGTGCTGACGGAAAAGAGTGGGCGGCGCGTGCATCTGCATACCCCTATGCGTGGCGTGCAGAAGAAGCTCTGCCGCATGGCGCGGCAGAATGCCGAGGAGCGCGCACGGCGCGGGCGTGAGGAAAGCCTGCGAAAGGATCGCACGCTCTTCCGCCTTGCAGAGCTCCTCGCGCTGGAGGTCGTTCCCGACAGGATCGAGGTCTATGATATTTCCAACATCGGCACCGAGCATGTCACCGCCGCAATGGTGGTGTATGCCGACGGACGGATGCAACCGTCGGAATACCGCACCTTCCGTATAGAAAGCACCGACGGCATTGACGACTACGGTGCCATGCGTGAGGCTCTCACGCGGCGGCTTTCGCATATCGGTGACGGCTCTCCCTCTCTCGGGGAGGCTCCCGACCTCATTCTGCTGGACGGCGGTGCCGGACATGTGAGCGTAGGTCGCGCCGTGCTTGCGGAATACGGGCTTTCCATCCCGCTCTTTGGCATGGTCAAGGACGATTTTCACAAGACCCGTGCGCTGACCGACGGCACGGGCGAGCTCGGCATAGCGGGAGAGAGCGACGTATACGCCATGGTCTACAAGCTCCAAGAGGAGGTCCACCGCGTAGCCGTCCGTCACACCATGAACGCCAAGCGCAAGACTCTGCGACGCTCAAAGCTCGAGGACATCCCCGGCATTGGGCCGACAAAGGCAAAAAAGCTGCTGACCGCCTTTGGCGGTCTTGCCCGCATCCGCCGTGCGGATGAGGACGATATTGCCGCCGTGCGCGGCATTACAGCGGCAGATGCTGCGGCGGTCTTCCGCCATTTTCACAAAAAAGATGAGGGAGAAGCACAGACATGATGCGTATTATCACGGGAACCGCACGCGGTGTTAAGCTCACAACCTTGCCCGGCGAGGAGCAAACACGCCCCACGGCCGAGCGTGTCAAGGAGGCAATCTTTTCCGCCATCCAGTTTGAGATAGAGGGACGGCGTGTTTTGGACCTTTTTGGCGGTAGCGGCCAGATGGGACTGGAGGCTCTTTCGCGCGGTGCCGCGCTTGCCATGTTTGTAGATGCCTCGGATGCGGCCATGGCCGTAATCAAGGAAAACGCACGCAAGACCCGTCTTTTTGACAAGGGACGCTATCTGATCAGTGATTACCGTAATTATCTCCGCAAGGCGCGGGGACGGGATTGCTTTGACCTTGTTTTTTTAGACCCCCCATACGCCATGAAGGAGGCCATCCCCGATGCTCTCTACCGTCTGCTTGAGGGAGAGCTCGTTTCCCCACACTGCCTCTTTGTGTGTGAAAGCGACCGTCCCGACCTCTTTGACGGACGGGAGACGCTCGCCGCGCGATTTGTTACCAAAAAGACCGCCCGTTATACCAAGACCTATATCCACATTCTCGCCTTAAAGGAGGATAGCGCCGTATGAAAACAGCCTTGATTACGGGAAGCTTTGATCCGATCACCCGTGGGCATGCTGATCTGATCGCCCGTGCCGCCGCTATTTTTGACCGCGTGGAAGTCGTCATCTTCCGCAACAGCGAAAAAACACCGCTTTTTTCCGAGGAGGAGCGCCTTCTTTGGCTGTCCTCCGTCTGCGCCAAGCTGACGGGCGACATCCGTACAGCCGCCGCCGACGGAACAGTGGTAGGCTATGCAAAGAAAAACGGTATTGACTGCATCGTCAAGGGCATTCGCAACGGTGCCGATCTGACCTATGAAAAGGACATGGCCGCGCTCAACCGCATGGCCGGCGGCCCCGAAACGCTCTTTCTGCCTACCGATCCCACGCTGGCGCACATCTCCTCGGGTGCGGTGCGCGAGTTTTTGCGCCACGGCATCCCTGCCGAGGAGCTACTCCCCCCCTGCGTGGCAGAACAGATCATCGCCTCTTATCACAAGAAACTACACTGATCCACGCAAAAAGCGCGCTTTTCACGACACACGCCCCCTCTGAAAAGCCAAAAACCGTCTTTTTGTGCACAGCTTTTTCCACATGTATTGTTTTTCTCTTTTTGCATACTCTCTGCCGTTGCTTTCATATAAGGAGTCGGTTAGAATGATCGTGGCGGTCAGCCTAAGTGGTCTTGTTGGTTCGAGTTCACTTAGGCAAGAGGCGCACGGCTGTGCCGTGCGCTTTTTATGTTGCTCACCCCCACTTTTTTCGGCAAAATGACCTTGCGGTCTTGACAAAAAGAGGAAATCTGTTATATAATAAGATGTTATTATACAATAGGTAATGTTTGCCGAAAGGAAAGGACTGTATGAAAAACGAGATTGAATGCCTGCGGACACGCTTTGCCGCGGACATAGCGGCTGCGGACACGCCCGATGCGCTGGAAGCACTCCGCGTTGCGTATCTTGGCAAAAAGGGCGAGGTAACCGCACTTCTCAAGGGCTTGCGCGATGTTCCCGTAGAGGAGAAGAAGGAAGCCGGTCAGCTGATCAACACGCTCAAGACGGAGGTGGAATGTGCCATCCTCGAAAAGGCGGAGGCACTCCGCGCCGCCGAGCTGGATGCCGCCGTGAGCGGTGCCAAGCGCTATAACCCCACCCTGCCTGCCAAGGAGGCCAAAGGCTCCTACCATCCGATCACGCTGGTCGGACGGGATCTTGAGGAGATCTTTGCCAGCATGGGCTTTACGATTGAGGATTATTCCGAGATCGTGAACGACTACCAGTGCTTTGAGTCGCTCAACATTCCGAAATATCATCCTGCCCGTGATATGCAGGACACCTTTTATCTCGAAAACGGTCAGCTTCTCAAAACGCAGACCTCGGCCGCGCAGAACCACATCATGCGCAAGTATGGCGTGCCGTTGCGTGCCATCTTCCCCGGCCGTTGCTTCCGTAACGAGGCAACCGATGCCTGCCACGAAAACACCTTCTTCCAGATGGAGGGTATGATGATCGACAAGGATATCTCGATCTCCAACCTCATCTACTTTATGAAGACCATGCTCAGCGAGGTGTTTGCCCGTCCGATCAATGTGCGCCTGCGCCCCGGTTACTTCCCGTTCACCGAGCCGGGCTTTGAATTGGATATCAACTGCCTCATCTGCGGCGGTGACGGATGCCCCTCCTGCAAGAACTCCGGCTGGCTGGAGCTCTGCCCCTGCGGCATGATCCACCCGAACGTTCTGCGTGAGGGCGGTATTGACCCCGAGGAATACACGGGCTTTGCATTTGGTCTTGGCCTTACCCGTCTTGCCATGATGAAGTATGGCATCAAGGATATCCGCGATTTCAATGCAGGCAACCTGAAATCGCTCTCACAATTTGAAAGTCGCTGAAAGGAGGGGGACTTATGCTGATTTCCATGAATTGGATCGGGGATTTTGTCGATCTTACCGGTCTTGATAAGGAAGCACTCATTCATCGCTTCACCCTCTCGACGGCAGAGGTAGAGGATGTATTCCATTACGGTGCAGATACCCACGGCGTGATCGTGGCTGAGATCGCATCGATCGAGGATCATCCAAATTCCAAGAAGCTGCATCTTCTGAAGATCAATAACGGCCGCGAGCTGGTTGACTGCGTATGCGGCGCACCGAACGTGCGCGTGGGCATGCGTGTAGCCTTTGCGACGGAGGGCGGTGCCGTTTGCGGACATCCCATCGGCCGCGCCACGGTGGCCGGCTATCCCTCCTTCGGTATGTGCTGCTCCGAGGCCGAGCTTGGCATCAGTGCCGACAACAGTGGCCTTTGGGAGATCACGGATGACATTCCGCTTGGCACCGACATCAAGGAGGCCTACGGCATTGAGGATATCGTCTTTGAGGTCGACAACAAATCGCTGACGAACCGCCCCGACCTTTGGGGACATTACGGCATCGCGCGTGAGTTGGCAACACTGGCCGACCGTCCGCTCCGTCCCGTGCCCTGTCATGATACCGCACGCTACGCCGATCTGCCGCCTGTGGATATTGAGATCCTTGATCCCGAGCGCTGCTATCGCTACACCGGCATCAAGGTAGAAAATATCCAACAGAACGTCAGCCCCGTCAATATGCGCATCCGCCTCTTCTATTGCGGAAGCCGCGCGATCAATCTTCTCGCTGACCTGACCAACTACGTCATGCTGGAGCTTGGTCAGCCGATGCACGCGTTTGATATGCGCCGTGTTGACGCCATCGACGTGCGCCGCTTTGACGAGCCATTTACCTTTACCACGCTGGACGAAAGCGAGCATGAGATCGACCCCGAAACGCTGATGATCTGCTCACACGGCAAGCCCGTAGCGGTGGCCGGTATCATGGGCGGTCTGAACTCCGAGATCGAGGCAGACACCACCTCCCTGCTCCTTGAGAGCGCCAATTTCAACGGTGTAACCATCCGCAAATCCGAATCAAAGCTCGGTATGCGTACCGATGCCAGCATGCGTTATGAGAAGTTCCTCGATCCCGAGATGACGGTCACGGCGGCCGAACGCTTCCTTGCTCTGCTTCTCTCCATTGATCCCGAGGCGCGCGTGATCTCTGCGCTCACTGACAATTATCCGCATCACTTTGATACCATCACGCTCAGCTTTGACCAGAAATACGTTGACCGCTATACGGGCATCAGCATCACCCCCGAGCGTATTCTCCGCACGCTCACCGCGCTTGGCTTTGAAACAAGCCTTGCAGGGGACACCTACACGGTGACCGTCCCCTCCTGGCGTGCTACCAAGGACGTGACGATCAAGGCGGACCTGATCGAGGAGATCACCCGTATCTACGGCTACGACAATTTTGAGATCAAGACCACGCTTTCTCCGCTCGCTCCTGTGCGCCGCAGTGTGCAGAACGTTGACGATAACCGTGCAAAGGACATTCTGGTTGCCACCTACGGCCTGCATGAGGTGCATTCCTACATCTGGAATGACGAGAGCAAGGACAAGGAGCTGGGTATCCCCGCCGAGCAGAACGTGCGCATCCTGAACGCAAGCATGCCCGAGCAGAGCACCCTGCGCTCCTCTATGGTCCCCACGCTTCTCCATTTTGTGAGTGAGAACCGCGGCTATGCCGAGGAGTTTGGTATATTTGAGATCGGCCGCACGGTGGAGGGACTTCTCCCCGATGGCAACTGCAATGAGCGCAAAAAGCTGGGCATTGCCCTGTACGCCAAGAGCGTAAGCGAGGAGGCACTGTATCTCCGCGTACGCGATATTATGCTCCGTCTTGCCTTGGATATCAAGCATGACGCACCGCAATTTGTAGCAGGCGAGGGCGTGCGTTATCCGTGGCAGCACCCTGTGAACACAGCCGCAGTCATCCTTGGCGGACGTGAGGTTGGCTTTATCGCCACCCTGCATCCTGCCGTAGGCACCAAGCTTGACAAGCGTGCCGCTTGTGTGGTGGCCGAGCTGGACATGGATCTCTTTGCCGAGGCAACCGTACGCGGCATCACCTACCGTGAGCCCTCCCGCTTCCCCGGTATTGATATCGACCTGACCTTCCTTACCGATCCTGCCGCTATCGTCTTTGCCTCCTTGAAGGAGAAGATCTGTGCCGCAGGCGGCGCGTTCCTGACCGACGTTACCGTTGCAGACATCTATGAAAGCAACGACGGCGTATCCAGCATCACCCTCCGACTGTCCTTTACCTCCATGGAAAAGACACTGTCGAAGGCTGAGCTGCAAGCCGATATTGACGCGATCCTTGCCGCGCTTGCAGCGGACGGCATGACGCTCAAAACCGTATAAACCGAAAAGGGGCCGTTGCTTGCAACGCCCCTTTACAAAAAGGCACCCCGTGTGTCGTGAAAAGGAGAAAAACATGAAGCT
>JAZOOW010000064.1:0-5518 GCA_045655145.1 Eubacteriales bacterium
CCAAGCTCCACCGCCTTTTGGGTGATCAGCTCCAGCTTGTCACCCTTGGGATTCCCTTGGTACAGGCAAATACGAACGGGCGGCTCGCCCGCGCCGGGGCGCGCGGAGAGGATCTCGGCCGTCACGCTGTCGGGCGTGAAGGCAGAAAGACGGGCGGTATACTCCACTCCCTCACCGTCGGAGAGGGTGATCTCATCCCCCACCGCCATGCGCAGGGAGCGCGAGATATGGCGGCAGTCCTCGCCCGTCAGGGTAACGGTATTCTCGGCAAAGGCCGCAGGAGGCAGAAAAAAGCGTGGCATGGCAAGCATCCTTTCTTACATTGACGTGTGCGTCGGCGTGCTTTCAGAAGGTGTCCTTTTCAAGGAGGATCGCCAGCCAGTCGTTCTCGCGTCGCTCCTCCACGGCACGAAAGCCGTTGGCACGGATGGCGGCGTAGACCTCCTCGGCACGGGGGCCGATAATGCCGGAAACGATCATGCGGCCGTCATCCTTCATGTACGCGCCCACGTCGGGCAAAAGACGGATGATCACGTCTGCCACGATGTTGGCCACTACGAAATCGTAGCCGCCGCCCGATCTGTCCACGTCACGGAGCAGGTCGGATACGCCGCATACAATGTTGTCCGCGCCGTCGGCACGAATGTTTTCCTCGGCTACGCGCACCGCTACGGGATCAATATCATAGGCGGCGCAGAAGGATGCCCCCAGCTTGGAGGCACACAGTGAGAGAATGCCGCTGCCACAGCCAAGGTCAAGCACGCGCTCGCCGCCCGTGATGGTATCCTGCAAAAAGCGCATGACAAGGCGTGTTGTTTCGTGCGTGCCCGTGCCAAAGGCCATGCCGGGATCCATGCGGATGATCCTTTCCTCCGCCGTGGGGGTATACTCCATCCAGGCAGGCACCACCGTCACCCGACCGAGGGGGATCGGCTTATAATACTTTTTCCAGGATTCCGCCCAGTCCTCCTCACGCATGCCCTCGGTTTCGAGTGTAACGTCCATTGAAAGAGAGGAAAACCGCTCGCGGAGGAAGGCGATATACTCGGCAAGCGAGCGCTCTGCGGGCACGAAGAGCGAAACGGCCACGTGCTCGCGGTCGGCCGAGAGAATGCTCTCGTCGATCAGGTCGCCGTAAACGCCGTCCGTCGTGACGTCGCTGTAATCCTCGATCATCAGCCCGTTATCCAGCATGCTCATCACCGCGGTAATGGCCTCAAGATCGCTCGTGTTTCCTTTTGCTGTCAGCTTTATCCATTCCATGTTCTGCAATACTCCTTTGCTTTTTCGGTATCCTTTTTGATCTGGGCCGAAAGCTCGTTTTGATCGGCGAAGCGTTTTTCGCCGCGTAAATGTGTCAAAAGCTCTACCGTGAGCGTTTTTCCGTAGAGTGAGGGCGGCGTCGTGAAGAGATGCACCTCACAGTTAACTGCATCGGTTTCTTCTACGGTCGGGCGCACGCCCACGTTGCCTACGCCAAACACGGGACAGGGAAGTCCCTCGCCGCTCACACGCGCGGCGTACACGCCAAGGGCGGGGATGGCGGCGTGGCGGAAGAAGGGGATGTTGGCGGTCGGAAAGCCGAGCCTGCGCCCCAGCTCCTTGCCGTGCATGACCACGCCCGAGAGGGAATACGGGCGGCCAAGCATCGCGGCGGCGGCCACCATGCGCCCCTCCGAAATGGCCCTGCGGATACGGCCGGCTGAGATGGGAGCCCCCTCCTCTAACATGGGGGGAAGCACCGTAAGCGGCACCCCGTGTGTCGCGAGAAGCGCGGAAAGCATCTCTGCATCAGCGGCCGCGCCGCGTCCGCAATGAAAGTTGAAGCCACACACGGCGTGAACGGCTCCGCAGGCAAGGATGAGGATACGCTCTGCAAATTCCGTGGGGGAAAGTCCGCACAGATGAGAAAAATCACCAAGATACACACGGCGGATGCCAAGGCGGGAAAAGGCGCGGAGCCGTTCCTCCTCGCGCATCAGCCGTCCCTCTCCGCGCTTTAACCGATCGTCGTCGGCAAAGGTGAATACCGCAGGAAGAGAGCCGTTCTCGGCGGCAAGCGCGACCGTCCTTTCAAGGAGGGCAGTATGGCCGCGATGCATGCCGTCAAAAAAACCAAGTGCCACCGTATAGCGGTCAGAGCCGCGCTCCGACTTCAAGTCAGAGATGGGGATAATGTCCATAAAGGTCCTCCTTTCCCGTTTCTTACCTTTCTTTATATCTATTTCATTATACACAAAAAAACGCTTTCCGTCAAGACGTGTACATACGGGAATTGACAAAAAAGGAAAAACATGTTACAATAAATAAACACTGATTCTATCGGCATGGAGGAGCTTATGAAATTAAACTACAAACGCACCATCCTCGTCGGCTTTGCCTTTTTTGTCATTTCGGCATTCTGGCAGGCCTACGATACCATCGTTCCGCTTATCCTGACAAATAAATTTGAGATGAAACAGGCCGATTCGGGCATCATTATGGCACTTGACAACATTTTTGCCGTTTTCCTGCTTCCCATTTTCGGCAACCTCTCCGATCGGACAAGATCCCGCTTCGGCAGACGCACGCCCTACATCGTATGCGGTACGGTAGCGGCCGCCATTGCCTTTGTGGCACTCGGCTTTGCCCCCTCGCTTCTCACCTTTATTCTGCTTCTTCTGGCCGCCCTCCTCTCGATGGCGACCTTCCGCTCTCCCGCGGTCGCGCTGATGCCTGACGTCACCGTCAAGCCGCTCCGCTCCAAGGGTAATGCCATCATTAACCTCATGGGTACGGCAGGCGGTATCCTCGTTCTTCTCCTTGCAGATCCCTTCAACACCTCCGAGGAGGGGAAGACCGATTTTTCGCTCTACATCATCGCCGTTGTGGGCATCATGCTCCTCGGTCTTGTTGCCTTTATTTTCACCGTGCGTGAGAGGCAGTGGGCGGCCGATATGGAGCGGGAGAGCCTCCTGATCGTGGACGAGGAGGAAAAGGAGCGCAAAACGGCAGGCGGTAAGCTCTCCCGTGAGCAGATGACCTCGCTTCTTCTGATCCTTGCCTCGGTCGCGCTTTGGTACATCGGCTACAACGCCGTCACCTCCAAATATTCGGTATATGCGACCGAGATCCTGCATATGAGCTACTCCACCACCCTTCTGATCGCGCAGGGTGCGGCCATCGTATCCTACATTCCCGTCGGTCTTGTGGCCTCGCGCATCGGCCGCCGCCGCACCATTCTTGCCGGCGTTGCCATGCTGACCACCGCCTTCGGTGCTGCCTTCTTTATTGACCAGAGCACGCCCCCCATCCTGATGACCGTGCTCTTTGCGCTGGCAGGCATCGCGTGGGCGACCATCAACGTCAACTCCTTCCCCATGGTCGTGGAGCTGGCAAGCGGTGGGGACGTTGGTAAGTATACGGGCTTCTATTACACCGCCTCCATGTCCGCACAGATCGTCACCCCCGTCCTTTCGGGCTTTCTCATGGATCAGATCGGCATGCGTGAGGTCTTCTTCCCCTATGCCGCCATTGCCTGTGCGTGCGCCCTTGTGACCATGTTCTTCGTCCGTCACGGCGATGCAAAGCCTGCTCCCAAGCAGGGGCTTGCCGCGCTGGACGTGGATGACTGATTGCCCTAATCACCGATGAACGCCGCGTGCCTCTGCACGCGGCGAAAGGAGCTTGTATGCCTGCTTTTGTCTGGGTGCTTCTCGTGCTTCTTGTGCTCGTTCTCGGATTTTATCTGTTTTCGGTATATCCCAACCGCAAGAGAAAAAGCACCGCCTATTTTGCATCCTTCCATTACGCCCACCGCGGTCTGCATGACGAGCGGATCCCCGAAAATTCCCTCGCCGCCTTCCGCGCCGCCTGCGAGGCGGGCTACGCCATTGAGCTTGACGTACATCTCTCGCGTGACGGCGTGCCGATGGTCTTTCACGACGATACGCTCACCCGCGTTTGCGGGATCGACCGCCGCCTTGCGGAGCTTGATGCCGCTGAGCTTGAAAGACTCCCCCTTCTCGGCAAAGCCGCGCATACCATTCCGCGCCTTGCCACCGTGCTTGCCGAGGTAAACGGCCGCGTTCCGCTTCTCGTGGAGATCAAGGGTCTGCGGGATATCGAGGCCGTCTGCGCCGCGACCGCCACCCTCCTTGACAGCTACCGCGGCGATTATTGCATCGAATCCTTTTCTCCCTTCGTCGTGCATTGGTTCCGCAAAAACCGCCCGCTTGTCGTGCGCGGCCAGCTCTCGGAGCATTATTTTGCAAAGCGGGGTGGACGCAAAAAGGATCTGTTTCTTATGCAGCTGCTTTGCACCAATTTTCTGACAAAGCCGGACTTCATTTCCTTCAACTGTGAGCATCGGCGGTATGTTTCCTTCCGCATTGCCACGGCTCTGTTTGGTGCCGCCTCCTTTGCCTGGACGGTGGACAGTGAGGAAAAGGCAGAGGCCTGCTGCGGATATTTTGACAGTATGATCTTTGAGAAGATTCGCCCCCCAAGGAGAACGATCGATGAAGCTTGATCTCGTTGCGACCTGTCTTTTCGGCCTTGAGCATCTGCTCGGCGAGGAGATCGAGGCACTTGGCTACGATCGCCTGGAAACCATGGATGGCCGTGTGACCTTTCGGGGTGACGAGGAGGCCGTAGCACTCTCTAATGTATTTTTGCGGTATGCCGAGCGTGTGTATATCCGCCTTGGCAGCTTTGATGCCCCCACCTTTGATGCCCTCTTTGAGGGAACGCGCGCCCTGCCGTGGGAATACTTCATCGGCAAAAACGATGCCTTTCCCGTGAAGGGACACGCCATCAACAGCGCGCTGTTTTCCGTGCCTGACTGTCAGCGGATCGTCAAAAAGGCGGTGGTGAGCCGCCTCTCCGAGCAGTACGGCCTCTCCTGGTTTGAGGAGAGCGGCGTCAAGTACCAGATCGAGTTTTTCATCTTCAAGGATCGCGCCTCGCTGATGATCGATACCTCGGGTGCGCCGCTTCATAAGCGCGGCTACCGTGCTGAGTCTGTCGGTGCGCCCATCCGTGAAACGCTGGCCGCCGCCATGGCCGCCATGGCAAGACCGCGTGAGGACGTGCTCCTTTGGGATCCCTTTTGCGGCTCGGGTACGATCGCGATCGAGGCCGCCATGCTTCACCGCCGTATCGCACCGGGAAAAAACCGCCGCTTTGCGGCGGAGGAATATCCTTTTATTCCCCCGTCCCTTTTCCGTCTTGCACGTGAGGAGGCGCGTGAGGGTGAGCTGGTTGACGGCTTTGAGGTATACGCCAGCGACATAGATCCTGCTGCCGTGGCACTTGCACACACGAACGCCGCACG
The DNA here is from genome assembly GCA_045655145.1 of Eubacteriales bacterium. Classification (GTDB taxonomy): domain Bacteria; phylum Bacillota; class Clostridia; order Oscillospirales; family CAG-272; genus UBA1740. The sequence goes on from JAZOOW010000064.1 coordinate 5,315, forward strand.
TGCAGGCGTCGGGGATACCGTCCGTGTCTTTTGCGAGGATGCACGCCGCATTGCCGCACCGGGACGGCGCGGCACCGTCGTGACCAACCCACCCTACGGCGAGCGTCTGATGACACCCGCCGAGGTCGAGCGTCTTTACCGTGAGATCGGCACGCATTTCCGCGCGCTCGCGCCCTGGCAGATCTACGTGATCACCTCGCACAG
>JAZOOW010000065.1:0-10795 GCA_045655145.1 Eubacteriales bacterium
ACCCTTACACAGGGGAGGCTTTTGGCTGCGGATTTTGCCGATTTTAAGCTGTAGTGGCAGTAGATAAAAGACTGGTTTTAAGGAAAAATTACAGAACCCGTTTACGGGTGGCAGGTAACAATTGCATGGCTGGCAGGCCAACCTAAAGCGCACTTGTGCCCCGCCGGTAGTATTAGGGCTATGCCCGAAACTGAAATCCCCCCGCTACGCGGGGGGATATTTATTTTTTTCCCGTGTGCTTTTTTACGCACGGGATTTTTACTTTGCTAAATTGATAATTTCTTTATTTATTTTCTGCGCATACTTCATTGCTTGATAGGCTCCCCCGTAATTCTCTTTTACATAACACAAAAGACAGTCTGCATGTGCGATCATCCACTCATTTCTTTTTCTTATAGCTCCCTTTGGGTGAAGCTGCATGACGGACTCCGGAATACACACGCTGTCATAATAATCTTCATAATAAATCATGTTTTTTTCTTCATAGGGGAGAATTAAGCTGATTTCTATTCTTTCTTTTCCTTTTTTTCGTTGTATGTGCTTGATTACCGAAGCGGCAAAAACATCAAATTCTCCGTTGCGCCCAATATAAATTTCTAAATAATCCTTTTCTTCAATTTCTTTCTCCATGATAGAACACAATTTTTTCTCTATTTCTTGATGCTCGGAAAAGTTTCTATGACCCATTATTACAATTCTGTAAGGCTTCATAATTCCCTCCATTTGTCGTTTTATTACCCTCTTTTTTTATATAATATCATCTAAAAACCAACATTACAAGAAAAATATCGTTTTTCTATCAATATATTTTTGTTTTTATGGGTTAAAATGATATATAGGTTGTGAGGTGACACGCTATGGATGAAAAGGAATTTTCCCTGCGCCTTGCGCGTCTGCGCGAAAAAAAAGGTGTTTCTGCCCGTGATATGAGCTTATCCATCGGTCAAAATGCGGGCTATATTAACAACATAGAAAATGGGAAATCAAAGCCCTCCTTAGAAGGATTTTTCTTTATTTGCGATTATTTAGGCATTTCTCCTGCGGAATTTTTTGACACCTCCTCTGCCGATCCCTCTCGTCTTGGCATCCTTATAAAGGATCTAAAAAAGTTGAATGAGCAACAGCTGGATACGATTTCTTCACTGGTTCGTGATCTTATTTTACATTGAAAAAATCAAAAATAAAAAGGACCTTCTCCTCTAGGAGAAGGTTTTTTATATCCTTTCCAATCTCCTTTTTTCTCTTTTTATAAAAAATGCGGAAAATATCACAAAAACCTTGCAAATTTTGCACATATATGTTATTATATTTATATATATTATTTATTTATGGGAGAATTTTTTATGCAGGGTCTGCAAGACATACATACCGCCATTATGAATATCCTGCGGGATATGTATTCCTCTACGGTTTTTGACCTTTGGTTTGGTAGTCTTACCCTACTGTCACTCGACGAACAAAAGGCCTCCTTTTCCGTAGAAAGCAATTATAAGCAGCGTATTCTTCAAAACCGTTATAACGATGTGCTTGCCAAGGCCACGGCGGAGGCCATTGGCTTTGATGTGGAGATCGAGATCATCTCCTCCCAGGGAGAGCATCATGGCATTTCGCTCCCGTATTTCCGCACACCCGTGCCCTCCAAGCTCTCCGAGGAAAAGAAAAACGAGGTCATGGAGGAGGAGATCCCCGACATCGGTGCGGATCTTGAAAGCAAAAAGGTTTTCTCCCAGTACACCTTTGACAACTTTATCGTAGGAGAATCCAATAAATTTGCGCATGCAGCCTCGGTGGCGGTAGCAAACAGTCCTGCCTCGGCCTACAACCCCCTCTTTATTTACGGGCAAAGCGGCCTTGGTAAAACGCACCTGCTTTACGCTATTACCAATGAGATCAAAAAGAATATGCCCGGCGCGCGCATCGTTTATAAAAAGGGTGAGGAATTTACAAACGAGCTGATCGCCGCCATCAAAAGCGGCTCTACCCAGGAGCTACGCGAAAAATACCGCACGGCCGATGTGCTTCTCATTGACGACGTACAGTTTATTGCCGGCCGTGAATCCACACAGGAGGAATTTTTCCATACCTTCAATGCGCTTTATGAGGCGGAAAAGCAGATCATCCTGACCTCCGACCGCCCTCCGCGTGACATCAAAACGCTGGAGGACCGCCTGCGTACGCGCTTTGAATGGGGCCTGATCGCGGACATCCAGCCGCCAAGCCTTGAGCTCCGCACCGCTATCATTCTCAATAAGGCAGAGGCCCTGTCCATCACCATTCCCGAGGATGCGCTCGTCTATCTCTCCGAGAAGCTGACCAACAATATCCGCACGATCGAGGGAGCCATCAAAAAGATCAGTGCCGTTACCAAGATGACAGGCCGCCCGATCACGCTGGACATGTGCAAGACCGCCGTGTCCTCGCTCATCAGCGGTACGAAAAGTGAGACTGACAAGATCGACCGCATTTTCTCTCTCATTACCGATAAATACGGGGTTTCGGGGGAGGATCTGCGCTCCAAAAAGCGGAACGATAACATTGCCAAGGCGCGCCACACCTGTATTTATGCCATCCGTCAGCTCACAGAGCTTTCGCTTTCGGATATCGGTAAGCTCTTCTCGCGTGACCATGCGACGGTCATTGCCTCTATTAAGTATGTAGAGGGGCAGATCGAGAGCGTACCCGGCATGGAAAGTGAGATCCATGATCTTCTCGATCAGGTAAAGGAATAAAAAAGTGTCCGAAAAATCCGAAAATGAAAAAAATTATCCTTTTTCCTCATTTCGGAAAAATCGGACAAGGGTAGAGTTTTCCACATAATTTTCAAGATAGGCTGTTTATTTCCTGTTTACAGAGTGTTTAAATCCCGTTGAAAGCGTGTTGAAAAGTACCCACCCTTCAACCTGTTGAAAGAGCATGCTTTATTCACACACTTTCCGCAGACTTTGAACAGCTTTTCCGCAGGCGGACAGGGGCATTTTTCCTTGATTTTATCTTACTTTTCAGAATTTTCCACATTTTTAACAGCCCCTACTGCTTCTATTACTGAGATATATACACATGATAACACATCACACAAAAAGGAGGCGTCCTCTTTCCGCGGACGAGAAAGCATGAAGATCGTATTTTCAAAAAGTGAGCTTCTTTTAAGATTATATCCGGCCATGAGCACGGTTTCCACCAAAAATACCATTCCGTCCATTGAGGGTGTTCTGATCGAAACGATGGGGGGCAACACGGTTCGCCTTTCCACCTTTGATATGAACAAGGGCATCCGCGTCATGATGGAGGCGATCGAGGTCATTGAGGAGGGAAGCTATATCATCAACGCCGCCCGCCTTCTCCACATCATCAAGGTGCTTGACGAGGATGAGCTGACGGTTGCGGTGGACGAGAGCTTTACGGCTACCATCTCGGCAGGCCGTGCCTCCTTTTCGCTGTCGGCTATGCGCGGCGCGGATTTTCCCGCGCTCCCCGATCTTGACGGCAGCCGTGGCTTTGAGGTAAAGAGCGTGCTCCTCCGTGAGATGATCGCCAAGGTGCTTCACTCGGTGGCCGAGCAGGATTCCCGTCCGATGCTCTGCGGTGCCTTTTTCCGCGTCAGCGAGGGCAAAATGGAGGTCATTTCCTGTGACTCCTATTCGCTTTCCCGTCGCTTTGCCGCCTGTGAATGGCGGGATGTGGGTGAGATCAGCATGCTCAACTTCTCCTTCCTCATTCCCGGGCACGCGCTCTCCGAGCTTGTGCGTATCCTCGGAGAGGGGGATGAGAGCGTCACCGTCAAAATTGCAAGAAAGCACGCTATTTTCTTTTTCAATAATATGATCTTTTTTACGCGTATGATCGACTCGGAGTATATCGACTACGAGCGCATCATCCCAAAGGATCAGACCATCCGTGTCACGGTCAACCGTGAGCGCATGCTCGCCTCACTTGAGCGTGCCGGCCTGATCGCCGAGGAAAAGATCCAAGGCAGTGGCCGCAACTATGTGAAGCTTGTCCTTGATGGCGACCGTATGCATATCACCTCAAGCTCGGTGCACGGTAAGGTGTTTGAGGATCTTCCCATCACGCATGAAGGAGAGGATCTGGAGATTGGCTTTAACTGCCGCTTCCTTATCAATACCATGCGTGCGGCAGACGGGGAGGAGATCGATCTTGCCTTTAAGACGCCCACCCAGAGCATGACCGTTCATCCGCATAAGGCGGAGGAGGATCACGGCTTCTTCTATATGGTGCTTCCTATCCGTATGAATCACTAAAAAGGGGAAGAAATATGGTACTCCATCGCTTCAATGCCCTGCGGTACCGCAACATAAGAGAAGCGGAGCTTTTCTTTTCTCCGGGCATGAATCTGCTTTCGGGAGAGAATGCACAGGGTAAGACCAACGTCCTCGAGGGAATCTATTTCTTCGCACGGGGAAAGAGCTTCCGCGGTGCGGGAGATGGAGAGCAGGTGTTTTTCGGAGAACGGGGATTTTCCTTATCCCTTTCCTATCTGTCGGGGGCGCGGGAAAACATACTTTCCTACCGCTTTGAAAACGGAAAAAGAGAGCGAGAGAAGAACGGATATACCGTTTCCTCTGCCTCGGAGATGATAGGCTCCTTTCGGGCGGTGCTCTTTTATCCAGAGCATCTTTCCTTGGTCAAGGGAGGACCTGCGGAGCGGCGTCTGTTTCTCAACGTGGCGATCTCCCAGCTCGACGGTGTATATGTAAAGCACCTGTCCTCCTATCAAAAGCGGCTGGAAAACCGCAATTTTATTCTCAAAACCGCGCAAAAAACGGGGTATTTGGATCAGGATCTTCTCGATTCCTTTTCCGAGGGAATGGCCGCGGCCGCCGCCTACATCCATGCGCGGCGAGAGGAATATATCGCGCGGCTTTTGCCGCATGCACAAGAGTTTTTGTTGTCCCTTTCGGGTGGAAGGGAAGCGCTTGTTCTCTCCTATGAAAGCTCCTTACAGGACTTTCCCCGGGAGGGAGAAGGAGAAAGAGAGTCCGCTCTTTTTGAGGGCTATCTTCGCCTGTTCAAGGACAATATCTCCCGTGAGGTGGCGGCAGGAACGACGCTTTACGGCATCCAACGGGATGATATGGAAATAAAAATAGGTGCGCGTGATGCGCGGCTCTATGCGTCGCAGGGGCAGCAGCGCTCGGTCGTGCTGGCACTCAAGCTTGGCGAGGGTGAGGTATCGCACGATTTGGGGGGAGAGTATCCCGTTTACCTCTTTGATGACGTGCTGTCCGAGCTGGACGAGGCGCGCCGTCTGTCGGTGATCTCGCTCGGCGGTGACCGCCAGATGATCGTCACCAGCTGTGAGGCAGGCGTGCTCGGAAGATACGCCGCCCGTGAGATTCGCGTAGAGAATGGTGTTTATACTCCGAGATAGGAGAAAATGAGATGATCTTTCACATAGGAAAGGGAAACACCCTGAAGACAGAGGACATTATCGGGATCTTTGATCTGGATAATGCCACGGTCAGCAGCACGACGAGAAAATTTCTTGCGGCTGCCACGAAAAAAAAACAGGTCTTTTACGGGGACAGCGATATTCCGCGCTCCTTTCTTCTCGCCTGTGAGAAAAGGAAAACAGGCGGCTACAAAAACCCCGTTGCAAGAGAAAAAAAGGAGAAGGAAGAAGGAAAGCCGCTCCTCTACCTCTCGCATATCTCCTCGCTCTCCTTGACGGCCAGAGCCAAAAACCCCCTCTCCTTTATGGAGGAGGAATAACGGGGGATGCCGCTTTTTACTAAAAAGCGGCGCAAAAACCAAACAGGGAAGGAAAAATTCTTTTCTTCCTCACCCTTGTAGGTTTTTTGGTCCTTTTTTGCTAAAAAAGGACAGCCTTCGTATACGTCCTTCGTATACGTCCCTACGCAAAAAAACAGCACCGTGTCCGAATTTTCCGAAAACGGTATGGTATGATGAATGTGTCACGGGGATAAAACAAGGCTCTGTCACATGAAACGGTTGTAACCCTAGCATTTTGGGCGTGTCATCCTGAGCGGAGTCCGCCCGCGAGATTCCGCTGACGCGCCTCCGCTGCGCTTCGGTTCGACTCCGCGGCGCTTCGCTCAGAATGACAACGCGGGCGAACGTAGTCGAAATCCGACCAAAGGGAGGATGGAACGCGATTTTTCGCGTTCGGGATCTCGCCAAAAATTAGGGAAACAGGAGCCAAACAAAAAAACAGCCTCGCCACGAAAAACACATAGGCGAGAAAAATATATAAACAAGCACATAAAAAACCGAAAAAGAGAGCCCCCGTGTGTTGTGAAGGACAAATTTTGGGGTTTTCTCTCATACGCGCGCGCGTGCGCGCACGCGCGCGCAGTACGCGTGTGAGAAAGAAAGGGGAACAGCATGGACACAGAAAAGACAATCACAGAAGCAGGCTACGGCGACAGTCAGATCCAGGTGCTGGAGGGGCTGGAGGCGGTCAGAAAGCGCCCGGGCATGTACATCGGTACGACCTCTCTGCGCGGTCTGCATCACCTCGTTTATGAGATCGTGGATAACTCGATCGACGAGGCCCTCGCAGGACATTGCGATAAGATCACGGTCGTGCTCCATAACGATGACAGCGTATCCGTCGAGGACGACGGGCGCGGTATTCCGTCGGGCATGAATGAAAAGCTCGGCAAGCCGACGCTGGAGGTCGTCTATACCGTTCTCCATGCCGGCGGTAAATTCGGCGGTGGCGGCTACAAGATCGCAGGCGGTCTTCACGGCGTGGGTGCCTCGGTCGTGAACGCCCTCTCCGAGTGGGTAGAGGTCAAAAACAGCCGCGACGGCAAGGCGTATACCGAGCGCTTTGAGCGCGGTGCCGTGGCGCGTCCCTTTGCCTGCATCGGGGACACAGAGGCGCACGGCCTTTATGTGCGCTTCAAGCCCGATCCCACCATCTTTGAGGAAACGGTGTTTGATTTTGATACCATCCTCACCCGTATGCGTGAGCAGTCCTTCCTCAACGCGGGTGTGCATATCATCCTCCGCGACGAGCGCGAGGGGCGTGAGCGTGAGGAGGATCTGTGCTACGAGGGCGGTCTTGTCAGCTTCGTTGAATACATCAACGAGATGAAGAACGTCACCCCCGTCCATCCCCAGGTCATTTACATGAAGGGGGAGAAACACGGCTCGCTGGCCGAGGTCGCGATGCAGTATAACGACAGCTACAACGAGTCGCTCCTCTCCTTTGCCAACAACATGACAACGATCGAGGGCGGTACGCATGAAACCGGCTTCAAGAACGCTCTGACGCGTGTCCTCAACGATTACGCAAGGAAAAGCGGCATCTTAAAGGAGGCCGATAAAAAGCTCTCGGGTGAGGACGTGCGCGAGGGACTTTGCGCCATCATCTCGGTCAAGCTGGAGGACGCACAGTTTGAAAGCCAGACCAAGGCCAAGCTCGGCAACTCCGAGATCCGCACGCTGGTCGAGGGCGTGGTGTCCGAGAAGCTTGCCGAATTTTTAGAGGAAAACCCCGCCGCCGGCAAGGCCGTGATCGAGAAGGCACTGGCGGCCTCCCGTGCGCGTGAGGCCGCACGCAAGGCGCGCGAGCTGACACGCCGTAAGGGTGTCTTTGAGGGCTCTACCCTCCCCGGCACGCTTGCCGACTGTCAGGAGCGCCGCGTGGATCTGACCGAGCTCTATCTTGTAGAGGGTGACTGGGCAGGCGGCTCGGCCAAGGATGGGCGTGACAGCCGCTTCCAGGCCATCCTTCCCCTGCGCGGTAAGGTGCTCAACGGCGAAAAGAGCCGCCTTGACAAGGTATATTCCAATACCTCCATCATCCCGATCATCCAAGCCCTCGGCTGCGGCATCGGGGAGGAATTTGATATAGAAAAGCTGCGCTACGGCAAGGTCATCATCATGGCGGATGCCGACGTGGACGGCGCGCATATCGGTATCCTTCTTCTTACCTTCTTCTTCCGCCATATGCGGCCGCTGATCGACGGCGGACACATCTATATGGCAAAGCCGCCCCTTTACAAGATCCGCAAGGGCAAGGTCGAGCATTACGCCTTCTCGGATGCGGAGCGTGACGAGATCATTGCTTCTCTTGGCGGCAACATCGAGGCCGAGCGTTATAAGGGTCTTGGTGAGATGGATCCCGAGCAGCTGTGGGAGACCACGATGAACCCCGAAACGCGCACCCTCCTCCGTGTGGAGATCGGGGATGCGCTGGCGGCGGACGAAACCTTCTCCCGCCTGATGGGCGACGACGTGGAGCCCCGCCGTAAATTCATAGAAGAAAATGCGAAGTTCGTTGAGAACCTCGACGTGTGACGGAGCGTGAAGCATGGAAAAGAAAAAAGTATATTTGAGTGAGAGCATAGAGTTTCCCGAGCAGAGGATCGTGGCGCAGAACATGGAAAAGCGCGTGCGTACCTCCTTCCTTGAGTATTCCATGAGCGTGATTACCTCGCGTGCACTTCCCGACGTGCGCGACGGCATGAAGCCCGGCCAGAGGCGCATCATGTACGCCATGTACGAGGATCACCTGACAAGCGACAAGCCCTTCCGTAAGTCGGCGACCACGGTCGGTAACGTGCTTGGTCGTTACCATCCGCACGGCGATGCCGCCGTTTATCAGACGATGGTGCGCCTGGCGCAGGATTTCTCGCTTCGGTATCCGCTGATCGACGGACACGGCAACTTCGGTAACGTGGACGGAGAGGGTGCGGCCGCCTACCGTTATACCGAGGCGCGTATGTCCAAGATCGCAAACGAGATGATGGACGGCATTGAAAAGAACGTCGTGGACATGGTCCCGAACTTCGATTCCAGCCGCAAGGAGCCGACCGTGCTTCCTTCCCGATTCCCGAACGCGCTGGTCAACGGCTCGGTCGGCATTGCGGTCGGTATGGCCACCAACATTCCGCCGCACAACCTCCGTGAGGTCATTGACGGCGCGATCTTTCGTATCGACAATCCCGATTGCTCGGTCGAGGAGCTGATGCAGTTTATCAAGGGCCCCGATTTCCCCACGCACGGCATCATTTACGGCACGCGCGGCATCCTCGATGCCTACACCACAGGACACGGTCGCGTGATGGTACGCGCGCGCTGCACGGTGGAGGCCGAGCGGCACCGCATCATCGTGACCGAGATCCCCTACATGGTCAACAAGAGCATGCTCGTCGAGAGCATTGCAAACCTCGTCCGCGATAAGAAGATCGAGGGCATTACCGACGTGCGCGACGAATCCGGCCGCGCCGGCATGCGTATCGTCATTGAGCACCGCCGCGACCAGAACGGCGAGGTCATTCTCAATCAGCTCTATAAGTACACCCAGCTGCAGGACACCTGTGCTGTCAATATGCTGGTGCTTGTCGGCGGCGAGCCGAAGGTGCTTTCTCTGCCCCAGATGCTGGATCACTACATTGCCTTCCAGCGCGAGATCATCGAGCGCCGCACGCGCTTTGATCTCGAAAAGGCGCTCCGCGAGATGCACATTCTCGAGGGCTACAAGACCGCCATCGACCACATCGACGAGGTCATTGCGATCATCCGCGCCAGCGAGTCCATTCCCGATGCCAAGCAAACGCTCATGGAGCGCTTTGCACTCACCGACGCGCAGGCACAGGCCATCGTGGAAATGACGCTCGGTAAGCTCTCGGGGCTTGAGCGTCAGAAGATCGAGGACAGACTTCTCCGCCTTGCCGAGATCGTAGCCGATCTGCGGGATATTCTTGCAAGCCCCGTGCGCGTCGGCAATATCGTCAAGGAGGAAATGGCCGCGCTCCGCGACAAGTACGGCGACGCACGCCGCACCGAGATCGCCGAGGCCATCGATGACATCGATCTTGAGGATCTGATCGAGCGTCATACCTGCGTCATCACCATGACAAGAGAGGGCTACATCAAGCGCGTGCCTGCCTCCACCTACGCGGCACAGAACCGCGGCGGCAAGGGACTCATCGGCATGACCACCAAGGAGGAGGACTTTGTCGACAACATCATGGTGGCGGGCAGCCATTCCTTCGTTTTAATGTTTACAAACCTCGGTAAGGTGCACGCCATCAAGGCCTACCGCATTCCCGAGTCCTCGCGTACCGCCAAGGGCACCAACCTCGTCAACCTCCTCCGCCTTGAGGACGGGGAAAAGGTCAGCACCATGATCTCGGTTGTCGAGTTCCCCGAGGACGAGTATCTGACGATGGTCACGCGGCGCGGCATCATCAAGCGCACCCGCCTTTCCGAGTACGCCTACCGCCGTGTGGGCGGCAAGTACGCCATCACGCTGGACGAGGGGGATGAATTATGGTTCGTCCGTCACACAAAGGGGAATGACGAGCTGGTCATCGCCAGCGAGCTTGGGCAGGCCATCCGCTTCCACGAGGGTGCCGTCCGCACGATGGGACGACTCGCGCGCGGCGTGATCGGCATGCGCCTTGCAGAGGATGACGGCGTGGTCGGCGTGGCCGTGGTGGACGAGAGCAAGAGCCTCCTCACCATCACGCGCGGCGGCTTTGGTAAGCGCACGAACTTTGCCGATTTCAGACAGATGAAGAACCGCGGCGGTTACGGCGTGACCTGCCAGAAGATCACCGATAAAACGGGGCGTCTTGCCTCGATCGCCACCGTGTCCGAGGAGGATGATGTCATGATCATCACCTCGCAGGGAACGATGATCCGCGTGCCCGTTTGCGGCATTCCCGTCTATTCCCGCACCGCAGGCGGCGTGATCATCATGCGCACCGCCGAGGATGCGGAGATCCTCACCTTTGCGCGCGTTGAGCGCGAGGAGGATATCCTCCGTGAGGTCGCGGCCGCCGAGGAAACGCTGGCC
>JAZOOW010000066.1:0-10258 GCA_045655145.1 Eubacteriales bacterium
TCCGCAACCTTTGCGCAGATGAGGACACGACCTATACCTACAATACCAATGCCAAGCTCAGTATGCTTCTGATGAAGACGACGGGCGGAGTTGTGACAAAGTACGTATACGGCAAGGGCTTGATTGGCGAGGAAACAAGCAATGTATTCAAGACCTACCACTTCGATTGCAGAGGTAGCACTATTGCCATTACCGATGCAAGCGGCAATATTACCGATACCTTCGCATACGATACTTATGGTAAGCTCATTCGCTATGGGTTACTTTCTTGCATAGAATTTTTTCGTAAAAAGGACGAAAATTTTTTATTTTCTACTTGACAATCTCATTTTTCCATGATATAATAAAACCACAAGTTCCACAATTCATCAAAGGAGCCATTTAATGAGAACGATGAATCAAGAAAAAGTGGAAAAATTATCCGGTTTTATCAATCAATACACAAGAGACAACAACGCCTCTTCGCCAAGCCTTTCTGAAATTATGGAATATATGAGTATGTCGCGTTCCACCGCGTACAGATATATTCTTGAGTTGGAAAAAAGAGGACTTGTTTCCTACTCCGGCAAAAACACCTTGCAAACCGAGCTTCAACGTAAAATGAGGTGCGGATTTAAGCGGATCCCCATTATCGGTCAGATCGTATGCGGTTCTCCCGATGAGCAGGAGGAACACGTCAGCGGTTATCTCGCTATCCCCGAGGAGTGGATCGACGGTGAATGCTTCCTGCTTCGCGCATACGGGGATTCTATGATCGATATCGGCATTGAGAAAGACGATCTCATTCTGGTCAAAAAGACCTGCACGGCAGAGGACGGTGAAGTGGTTGTTGCCCTTACAGAAGACGGCAACACCTTGAAAAGACTTTTTTGGGAGGACGGGCATCCCAGACTGCACGCAGAAAACAAAAGGTACAAGCCAAAATATCGGGATATATACCCCAAGACATTAACGATTCAAGGAGTTGCATTAAAGGTGATTAAAGATATTAATTAAAAAAGGAGAGATATGACAAAATATCAATGCCCTATTTGCAGCAAAAGAGCCTGCGACTCAGAAAAACCTCTTTCGCTTGCAAAATTAACCTCAAGCAACGAAACCCAAGCAGACGTTATCATCAAATGCCAATGCTGCAAAAGCACCTTGGCGGTAAATGTAACCTCTGATGTATTTATCGTAAAGCATATGACTCCCGCAAAAGGGGACGCATCTTAATAAATATACTTTGTACATAGCACGATGTAAAACATACGAGCATGACAAGTAGCCATTAAAGCTATTTGTCATGCTTTTTTTATTTCACGGAAAGGAGGATCTGATGGGAACGGCTGAACGCAGTCTGGAAATACTAAAACATCTCTGCAAGTTCAGACGAGCAACGATGCCACAGCTTGCAGAGAAATTTGGCGTTTCCGTCAGAACCATCCAAAGAGATATTTTCGAGATTGAGACAACGTTCCACGTCCCTCTTGATATTCGTTGCGGCAAATATGATGGAGGCGTATTCGTAAAAGGAGATTATAGCTTTGACCGAGCATATATGCACAAAGACGAGCTGGACCTTCTTGCAAAGGTTCAACAGCTTGTTAAGACTCAATTGTCGGATAAGGAAAATGCCCTGCTCTCTCACATTATAAATACTTACACAAAAATTGCGTAAATATTTTTAACCACGACAGCAGTTGTCATGGTTACATTTTATAATATAGGTGCAGCCGAGCAAATTAACAAAAATAGAAAGGAGAAATCTCATGGAAGATGCACAGATCATTTTGGAGAGGCACGAGCAGCGAATTCGTGCAATCGAACGCGACATTTCGGATTTGAAAGCGGTTCAAGCCGAAATTCGCACGATGAATGAATCGCTCGTTACGCTTGCCACCGAACTCAAACACACAAACGAACATCTGGCGCGACACGAACAGAAGATCGATGCAATTGAAAGTCAGCCCAGAATGCGAATGCAGCAGATTGTAACTGCAATTATTGCAGCACTTGCAGGCGGTTTGATCTCTGCCGTCATCGGTATGGTTCTCGCATGAGAAGTAAGCTATGAATTTTGAAGAATTTATCAAGCCTGAGCTTCTCATCCTGATTCCGGTACTGTACGTTGTAGGTATCGGGCTTAAGAAAAGCAAGCTATCCGACACACTTATCCCTCTCGTTTTGGGAGGAATCGCTGTCGTTCTGTCTGCCGCATGGGTAATCGCAACAAGTGATATATCCACATTAAAGGACATTGCCTATGCCTTGTTCATTTCCGTAACGCAGGGTATCCTATCTGCAGGTGCCAGCGTTTACGTCAACCAACTGTACATTCAATCGAAAAAGAAAGATTAATCTAAAACGCAAAGAAAGGAATTTGTTATGTTACATTTCATTTTGATCACTGTCTGCGTTCTGTTAAACGCGATTTGTGTGTGGTCGATCCACATCCTAATGAAAGATATGGACAACCTTGCTTGGAAAAGTTGCCTGAAATATCTTTCGGGGATTCCCACAGGAGCGGGGTTATCCCTCCTGCTCTCCCCTATCACCGTCCAAGACACTATTCTGTTCGCCTTGATGGGAGGAGCTGTGGGAGAGCTGCTTTTCATCTTCTTCCTCACCATTAAGCAAGCATATAAAAAGGATACCATTATTTCATATTACGATGACGGATATCCCGCAAAATTCTTTATCACCGGAGACAAGCACCGTCTTTTTGATCGTGTCAAGGAGTTTTGCCGTGAAATGAATACTCGCCGCAAGGACGTGCTTATCATCCTCGGAGATGCAGGCTTCAACTACTACGATGATAAGAGAGATGATGCGTTGAAGAAAGAAATTTCGGCACTCAACATTACTTTGTTCTGCCTGCACGGTAACAAAGAAAACCGCCCCCAGAACGTCGGTACATACGGAATCCGAAGCTTTTGCGGCGGCAAGGTTTACTATGAGCCCAAGTATCCCAATATTTTTTTTGCCATTGACGGTGAGATCTACACCTTTGAGGGCAAAAAATATTTGGTCGTCGGCGGTGCGCACAGTGTAGACAAAATGCGCTGTCTTGAGGAGGGTACTCCGTTCTGGTATGACGAGATGCCCGATGATACCGTAAAGGCAACCGTTGAGCAGAATTTGCAAAATGAAGAAAACAAGATATACGGAATGATGACGCACACCTGCCCGATCAACTATCTTCCTACTGAAATGTTTATATCCACAAGACAAAACGCCAGCATCAAAAGAAAGCCCGGAAAGGCGAAATCCAAGAAGCTTTTCAAGCCCGATATCGACCGCTCGACGGAGATCTGGCTCGGGGCGCTTGAAAAGAAGCTCGATTATGCGGTGTGGTTCTGCGGGCACTATCACATTGACAAGCAGATCGACAAGATACAGATGATGTACAATGATATCCGTCCCTTGCATATGCAGCTGTTCGGTGATGAATAATGGACTATCTTACAATACTCCTTTCACCGCTTAATCTTCTGCTTTTCATTATCGTTGCAGGTCTTGCTATCGGCAGAATACGAATAAAAGGCATTTCGCTTGGTATCGCAGGAATCCTGTTTGCTGCCATATTCGTTGGCTTTCTGATGGATAAATTAATTCCGAATGGAAGCGGCGAAATCATCGTAAACGCCCAGAGTACACTGAAAACATTCTCAAAGCTCGGCACTTCTCTGTTCGTTTCAGTGATTGGTTTGCAAACAGGATTCTCCATCAAGAAGCATTCAAAGAACTCGGTGTTAGCATTTGCCATTGGGGCGTTAATGAGCTTATCGGGAGTAGCGACGATGCTTCTCATTTCTCTTCTTGATAAATCAATTGCTTATTCTTCCCTTCTCGGCATTTTATGCGGATCGTTAACCAGCACGCCGGGTTTATCCAGCGTTTGCGAATTGGTCAAGATCGGAAGCGAAAATGCTATATTGGGATACGGGGGCGCTTATCTTTTAGGTGTCATACTCGTTGTGTTCTTTACACAGGTATTCTCTCCAAAAACAGATAAAAAAGAAAATCAAATAGAAGTATCCCACGAAGTCAAAAGCAAAATATATCCAGAACTAATATCGCTCTGCACAACAGCACTATTGGGAAACATTTTCGGTAACATAAAGATAGCATTTTTTAACATTTGTTTGGGTACAACCGCAAGTACGCTAATTGTAGGATTGATTATTGGATTCATTGTAAATAAAACGCCCCTCTCAAAAAGGCTCTCCACACAATGCTTAAATATTTTCAGGAATTTTGGATTGGTGTTATTCTTTACGGGAACAGGTTTTGCAACAGGAACACAAGATATAAGCTTTGACATCAAGACAGTATTTTATGGAGCACTCATAACACTCACAGCCATATTATTTGGATGGTTTCTGTGCAAAATTGCCTCTCGATGGATCAAAATACACCAAGGATTCACTGTCGCCGGCGGTATGACGAGCAGCCCTGCTTATGGCGCAATTGCGTCCGACGCAAACGAATCATCCATAAACTGTTTTTCTTTCGCTTATTTCGGGGCTTTGATATTATTGATTATTATTTTACAAATAATTACAAGATAACCCATTGAAAAGTTGATTTTCATGTCAACTCCTCTCTTATCATACAAGTTAAAAAAATTGTACTAAGGGTTTTCGAGCTTTTTCGACCGTTTTTGGAAATGCTCATTTTAGAGGCCTGTTACGCAGAAATTATAAGGGTGTTACACAATTTGCTACGCAGATTGTGTAACACCCCGGTTTGTGTCAACAAAACAAAACTGACACCGTATCAGAAACGATGTCAGTTTCGAGAAAACGCAAGCTTTTAAGAGCAAACCAAAGCTATTCTACGAAATGTTTTGTCGTGTTTATCGCCTTGGGTTCACTCCATTTGACTGTCCGTTTTTTCTTATTATTCGCAAGTTCAAGCTATACGGAGAAGCAAAAAGTCTTTCGGTTCTCTTTCAATCTTGTTATCAAATTGCTATATCATACAACTTTCGCTATTTTGAATCGGAAGCAAAAACTTTAACCATTACATTTGAGACAGACTCTTTCATCAACACAGCTTAAAACCAGTTAAAGCGGCCTATAAGAGCAACCACTGCCGAAACCAAAATGCACGCAGACGAGAAGAAGAAAAGACGGGCAAACATCTTATTACGTCCTTCTGTGGTTGCAGTCTTAGATCCCGAGTATGCCGCAAGCATCAAACCCCCGCAGCTTGAAAGAGGACTGAAAGCAGCGACATTTGCGCCGATACAAATACCGGTTACAAGAGCCGCAGCGCTTACGCCGGAAAACTCGGCTACAAGAGCAGGCACGGTGGGAATCAGGGTAGGCATAACGACTCCTGATGCCGAGGAAACCCAAGACATCACTCCCGCTAAAACGGTTATGATCGCTACCGCAGTTTTTTCACCCATAAGGTGGCGAAGTGCGTTAGAAAGAAGATCAATTCCTCCCAGGTCGGTTACAAGAGAAATCAGTACGCCCACACCAGTAATCATAAGCAGCGTATTCCAAGGAATCGCCTTGATTGCCGCGCCCTCATCTGCAAATCCACAGACAAGAAGAACTACCGCAATTGCAAACGAGATAAGACCGATGTTTATACTGAAAATCGTGGAAAGAACCGCAACCAACACGATACCTAAAAGAGTGACCATGTGCTCAAGCTTGAACCGATCGTTTGCGATAGCGTTCTTTGCGCTATTTTTCTCGGCTTCCTTGTATGTATGCCATTTGAATACAAAGAAATACAGAATCAGGGCGCAGAAAAGCATAATGAGAAACATCCAGATAGCAATAGGAAACGCAATGCCCGTGATTCCGTTCTTCTCTGCAACTTCAATCGCAACGATGCCCGAGGGGGTGATGGGAGAAAGGCCTCCCGCAAAAGCTCCGAGCGAACCAAAGAGAAGCAAGCTGATAGGCTCTACTGAAAGCTCTATCGAAAGTGCCATTGCAAGAACAGCCATCAGTGCCGTGGTGGATATAAGTCCCGGTCCGATAGCCGAAATAACAGCGCCAAGAACGAACAAAACTATGGGAACGAGCTTCACCTTGCCTCTGCAAAGAAGGATTGCCTTTCTTGCAAGGATCTCAAGCGTGCGGTTGTTCTGTGCTATACAAAACAAAAACATAATGCCAAGAAGCATTATAAACAGAGAATTGTTAAAGTATCCAATAACAGTTTTATCGGATACGCCGGCAATTCTGGCAAGTATGAGGGAAAAAGCAATTGAAACAACACCCGTGTTCTTTTTCAGAATGCATCCAATTGCAATGGCCGCAGCCAGAAATACCAATGACAAGACGGGATATGGCATTGCAGTACTCCTTTCTTTTCGTGCGCTTAATGCACACGATGTTAAAGCATCGTTTGTTCTATCACATTGGCCTTCAAATGTCAATATGCAAATTGGCATTTTAGGCATATATTTAATAATATTTCCTCTTATCGTAGCAACATAGCCCGATCCCTCAAGGTGCAATTCCTTGCCGCCGTCATGCGTGATGTCTGCCACAGCTGCTCCCTCAGCAATGGCAGCAGACAGCTCGGTATAATTCTCCCCCTTTCCGAATATACTGTTTCATAAAACGCTTGCAGGTGAAATGATGAAACGATCGATCGGAATGTGGCAGCTCTTTGGCTTTGCCGTGACCTCGCTTGGCGGCACGGTATTACACTTTTTATACGATTGGCTGGGCGAGGCAGTATGGATCGCCCCCTTTTCGGGCGTGAACGAATCCACGTGGGAGCACATGAAGCTCCTTTTTTGGCCGATGCTTCTCTTTGCCATTGTGCAAAGCTTTTTCTTCCGTGATCGAGAAGATTTTTGGTGCATAAAGCTGAAAGGAATACTGCTCGGACTTGGCTTGATACCTGTTCTCTTTTACACCTACAACGGCGTGATCGGCCGCTCGCCCGATTGGATCAACATCGCGATCTTCTTTATCTCGGCGGCGGTTGCGTATATCTATGAAACGCGGCAATTCAACGCGGATCGGACAGCATGCAGATCACCAAGGACGGCACTGGCCACACTCCTTGTGATGGCTCTCATCTTTGCTCTCTTCACCTTCCGCACACCCGAGATCGGTATTTTTAAGGATCCCCTGACGGGGACGTACGGTATATAAAAAAGCCGATGAGGTTTCGTTTGATTCCTCATCGGCTTTTGCTGTTTATGTATCGAGCTGCAGACCTGCCTCGATCTCCTCGGCATACCGGACTGCCTCCATCGCATCCTTTGCATAACGGTCCGCGCCGATGGCGGCGGCATATTCCGCCGTCAGAACGGCTCCGCCCACCACAACCTTGCACCACGGTGCCTGTTTGCGAAGCAAACGGATCGTTTCCTCCATGGCCGGTACCGTAGTGGTCATCAGAGCACTGAGGCCCACAAGGGGCGCATGCAAGGAGATCACACGATCAACGATCGCCTGCGGTGCCACATCCCGACCGAGATCGGTGACCGTGAAACCGTAATTTTCCAAAATAAGCTTGACAATATTCTTGCCGATATCGTGAATATCCCCCTCTACCGTGGCAATCACCATGGGCATTCTGCCGCCCGTTTTGTCGGCAGGAACGCGAGAGCGGATCACCTCAAAGGCGGCCTTTGCCGCCTCGGCACTCATAAGAAGCTGGGGGAGATAGACGGTTTTTTTCTCAAAGCCTACGCCCACGCGGTCCAGTGCAGGAATGATCTCCCTTTGTATCAAGGAAAGCGGCTCCTCTGCTTGCAAAAGCTCCTCGGTGATGCGTTTCGCGGCCTCCGAAAGTCCCTTTACGATGGCATCGCACAAAGGTGATAGGCTCGCCTCGGCTTCTCCTGCCGGGGAAGGCGCAGACCCACCCACTGCCGCAGGAGCGGGCAGTGCTTCCGCAAATTTGATATAGGCGGCGCAGTTTTCATCCTGCGCGGTCAGCGCGCGGTAGGCATAGTAGCCCTTCATCATCTCGGTGGCATGCGGATTCATGATGGCGGCAGAAAGTCCACGTGCGAGTGCCATGGCAAAGAAGGTGCTGTTGATGGCATCCCGCAGAGGAAGGCCAAAGGAGATATTGGAAACACCAAGTGAAGTATACGCACCAAGGCGTTCCCCGATGAGCGTGACCGCACGCAGGGTTTCCAGCGCGGCATGGGAGTCTGCACTGACCGCCATAGCCAGCGGATCAAAGACGATATTGTTCTTTTCAATGCCGTACTCTGCGGCGGTCGCGAGAATACGCTCTGCAATGGCAAGACGTCCCTCTGCCGTTTCGGGAATACCGTTCTCATCAAGCGTTAGCGCGATCAAAACACCGCCGTACTTTTTGACGAGCGGAAATATCCTTTCCATGCTCTCCCGCTTTCCGGATACAGAATTGAGAAGCGGCTTGCCGTTATAGCGGCGCAGAGCCGCCTCCATGGCAACGGGGTCTGCCGTGTCGATCTGCAAGGGGAGGTCGATGACCGCCTGCAGGCGTGTGACGGCCTCGGTCAACACCGACGGCTCATCGATCTCGGGAAGGCCGACATTCACGTCCAGGGCATGCACGCCGCAGGCCTCCTGGGCAAAGCCCTCGCGCAAAAGGTAGTCGTAATCTCCTGCCCGAAGGGCCTCCTTTAAGCGGCGCTTGCCTGTGGGGTTAATGCGCTCACCGATGAGAAGCGGCACTTCTCCAAAGCGGACGGCATGCGTATAGGAGGAGATGACCGTTTCATTCTTTTCTTCAATTTTAGGGACACAAATCGTCGCAGATGCGGAAACCGCCGCCGCAATGTGGGCAGGCGTCGTACCGCAGCAGCCACCGATGGCACGCACGCCAAGGGCAACAAGCTCGGCCATCTCGGCGGCAAAATCCGCAGGCGATACGTCATACACCGTTCCACCGTTTTCCATATGCGGAAGCCCCGCATTCGGCTGGCAAATGACGGGGACGGAGGCATGGCGCAGATATTCCTCCACCACGGGACGGAGTGCCTGCGGCCCGAGTGAGCAGTTGACACCGATGGCATCCGCACCCATGCCCTCAAGGAGGGCGACCATAGCGGCAGGATCTGCCCCTGTCATCAGCTTGCCGTCCTCCCCGTAGGCATTGGACACAAATACGGGAAGGCTACTGTTTTCTTTGGCGGCGAGAAGGGCAGCCTTTGTTTCATAGCTGTCATTCATCGTTTCAATGAGGATCAGATCCACGCCGTGCCGCACACCGCATTTTACGGTTTCGGCAAATATGGAAACTGCCTCCTCAAAATCAAGGTCGCCGTAGGGACGGAGCATCCGTCCCGTAGGACCGATATCCAGTGCGACATAGCGCGGCCCCTCGCCGACGCAGGAGTCAGCGGCTTCCCGCGCGAGACGCACCGAAGCACCGACCAGGCGATCTAACTCCTCTGCGGAGAATTTGAGAATATTGGCACCAAAGGTATTGGTGCTGACCACATGACTCCCTGCCTCGTAATAGGCGCGGTGGATGGCACGGATCTCATCAGGATGCGTCAGGCTCCATCTTTCGGGAAGTTCGCTCGGGCGGAGTCCTTTTTCCTGTAGCATCGTACCCATACCGCCGTCAAGATAGAGGACATGCTCCTTCATATATTCGGTAATCTTCATTGATCTTCTCCCTAAAAGGAAGGGCGCACGGCCCTTTTATTTCTGTATCCCCACAAGTGCCGTTACCGACTTGGAGGGGGACATCAAAAGGCTATCGTTGAGGCAGAGGCCTATCCGACGGGCGCAATCAAGGCGCGCAAACACCTGCTTTTGCAGGTCAAGCGGGAGATCTCCGTAGCCGGGGCTGAAGCGCGGGCGGAGCACTCCTCCCTCTGCGGCGGCGATAGCCGCCATATCTGCAATAAAGCAGTCGCAAAGTGCCTCAACACGCTCGGCTCCGATGGCCTGAAGGAGGAGTGCCTTGGCAGGTGCCAATACGGCATACCGTGCGATCAGCCTATCGATCCCCTCCCCCAGTGTGGCGGCAAAGAGGATGGCACTGTCACAGCCCGAAAGATTTGCAGAAAGCGCGCGGGAGGAGGTTTTTGCGAAATCAAGATCCAGCTCCCCCTCCTCTATCCGACGGACAGGCAGGGTGCAATACACCACACGAAAGGCGAGCCTTCCCGCAAGCTCCGCGAGGCAATCCGTAAGAAGGGCATCCACCTCCGCCGAGGGGACGCGTGTGCCTGTATAACGCAGGACCTCAGAGCGATCGGGCGCGGGGGGGATATAGGTCTTGACGACGGGGCGGTCTGCTCTCATGAGAGAATGTCGGACAAATTGGAGAGGATCGC
>JAZOOW010000067.1:0-1841 GCA_045655145.1 Eubacteriales bacterium
TACCCTTAAATTATATCATATATTTTCAGAAATTTCAAGTCTTTTTGGAAATTATTTTTATAATTTTTCAATTTTTTTTGGAGAAAGTAGAAGCGGCGTATTTTTGTTGTTAAATTGTTCAAAAATATATATGGTTTTCGAAACTTTTTTTTCAAAAAAGTCTTGACATTGTTTAATTTCATGGTATAATAATAATGAACGGAAAAAAGAGCAGAAAATCCTCTTTGCAAGGAGCCTTCCATGACCGAGAACACCCACGATTCCTCCCGTTTTCCGCACGCTGATGCGGAGGACGTCAGAGCGTGTGCATCATTGATGTACGAAACGGACAGCACGGTGCTTGAGCTTCTTCGCATTGTCAGAGAAGAAGCGGATGAGCGGCAGCGCTCCGATGCGTTTGCGGCGCTCTCGGCGCGATATCGCCCGCTGACGGCAGGACTGATTGCAGCGCTCACGGCCGGTGCAGACCTGCCGACCGAGTCTGACAGGCAGGAGCTTGAGGCTGAGGCAAGCATCGCTCTGTATCACGCGTCAATGCTGTACCGAGCGCCGACACACGCGACGTTTGGGTATTTTGCACGGGTGTGTATCCGCAACCGTCTGATCTCTTTTTTGCGTAAGCAAAACCGCGAGCAGCGTATCCGCTGCCAGCCTCTGACAGAGGAGGGCAGTCTTCCTGAGCACGATTCATCCGCACCCACGGAATTGACCGTCGGGGACGTCGGTGAGCAAATCGCACAGCAGGATGCGTTCCGCAGGATCTTCGATCGGTTTTTGTCCTCTCTGACACCGTATGAGCGTCGTGTGTTCGACCGCTATATCAGAGGGATGCCGTATCGGCAGATCGCACAGGCACTTTCCGTGCCGGAAAAATCCGTTGACAACGCGGTATACCGGATCCGCGTCAAGTTAAAACAGCAGCTTCTGTCACAGTGAATGTCAGACTGCCATCTGCCCGTTTTGTACGAACCGAGGGAAGTGCACGTCACTTTGCGGCGGCGGTGTAATTCCGTCGGGGGCAAAAAATTCTTTAACCATTAAAGCGAGGTAAAAAACATGTATCAGGACAAAACATTGGTATGCAAGGAATGCGGAGCTGAATTCGTATTTACTGCCGGCGAGCAGGAATTCTACGCTGAGAGAGGATTCCAGAACGAGCCGCAGAGATGCAAGTCTTGCAGAGACGCAAGAAAGAACGCAACCAGACCGCAGAAGGAGCTCTTCTCCACCGTATGTGCAAGATGCGGCAAGGAAGCAAAGGTTCCCTTCCAGCCTTCCAACGACAGACCCGTATACTGCAGCGAATGCTACGCGGCTATGAAGGCGCAGCAGTAAGACAATCACACAACGTTCCATCCTGACACAGACAGCCTGAATATATCACAGAGAAGCCCGCAGACGCGGAACACCTGTCCATATCGTATATTTTTGCTTGACCTGTCGATGATCGAGAGGTGCCGCAAACCCGGTATTTGCGGCACCCCTTTTATTTTTGTTGGAAAATGAGGATAACGAATTTGAAACTGTTTCAGAAAAAAAGCACGAAGCCGACGGCGCTCGTTTTCGTTGACTTTGAATATATGGCGATCTCCTTCAAAAAGCGGTATGGCATCGCACCGCCCATTCTCGATTGGCACAAGCGGCTTTGTGCGGAATACGAGGTTGAGGAGCTTTACGTGTTTGCGGATTTCTCCAATGATGCGCTGAAGCGCCTGCTCCCCGAGCTTCGTCAGATCACGGACAATATCATTGAAACGCAGAATACCGCATCGCGCCACAAAAAGGACTTTACTGACTTTTTCCTTTTGGACCGCGTCTATCAGAAGGCGTTTGAAAATCAC